>JBDRPR010000099.1:0-4539 GCA_043826845.1 Bacteroidota bacterium | reverse complement strand
AGTCACATAATAAGTAGTATTCGATGCAGGGTTAACTGTTATTGAAGTATTCGTTGAACCTCCTGTCCATAAATAATTACCTCCGCCTGATGCAGTTAATGTAGTCGATCCACCGGCACATATTGATAAATTCCCACTAATTGAAGCACTTGGAGCTGGATTTACATTAACTGTTACACTAACAGGATAACTTGGACATATACCACCTGTCATACCGGTAACTGTATATATCGTAGTTATTGTAGGACTAACTATAATAGCAGCAGTTGTCTGTCCTGAAGCCCATGAATATGTATCAGCACCACTGGCTGTGAGAGTAGTTGACTGACCTGCACATATAGTTGCAGTAGCCGGATTGATTACAACAGTTGGAGTGTCACAAGGAATTTCGATACATAATGTCGTAGGAGTGGGCTCTAATGCGGTTGTACTTGTTGTCATGTTATGACCTGAACCACCTGTGTAGGTAGTGTATGCAGGAGATTCAGCAACCGGACTGTAGCCTCTTTTTTCTGCAGTAAAGTCTTCTTCGTTACAACCGGTATATCCATTCTGATCAGCTTTCATCAGATAATAATCATAACCCAATACTCCAATAGAGCCAATTACATAGCCTCCGTCATGTGTCTGCTGTCCGCTGCTGAATATATTAAAACTCATTCCTGTTCCATATCGACGAGCCCATTCAATATTACCTGAACTGTGAACTTTTATCAAAAAGCTTTTTAGAGTCAGCGGAAAAAGATTTGAAATTGTAAATCCGATAACCGTATAACCGCCTGTCGAAGTAATCTGCATATATTGGCCTTCATCTGCAAAACCGATATCATAAGCACTGCACCAGTTAACAGTACCTGTTGTTCCTATTTCCATCATAAAAATATCTGTAGCATCTATACCCGTGCAGGATTCAGATGTAGAACCTGTTATTACCAATGTAGTCGGAGAAGTACTAACAATTGCATTTCCTGATTCGCTGTGAGTATCAGTTCCAAAAGTACGCACCCATGGATTATTTCCATTTAAATCTGTTCCAACCAAAAACATATCTGTAGTAGTATCAACACCTGCAAAAACCTGCTCGGTATATCCTGTAAGAATAAATCCACCTGCATGCTCAGCGACACATTTTACGACATCATCATCATTCAGACTAATTTGGAAGGTTTTATCCCATTGAAATGTACCTGAACTATTTGTTTTTACCATATAAATATTTGTACTGTCTTTTGTGCCAAAGCTATATGTATAACCAACAGCCATATATCCGCCATCAGTTGTTTGGATGACGTAGGTTCCGGTTTCACTATCTCCTCCACCATATCCTTTTGCCCATTGAACTGCACCGGCTGCATTAAGCTTTATAAGAAACAGATCATCGAAAGAAGAAAAAGCGGAAACTGCAGCATTTCCTGTAAGAATATAGCCACCATCACCTGTTTGCTTAATATCATTTACCATATATGATCCCATTACCTGTATGAATTCATTACTGCCATAATTATTTGCCCACTGTTTAACACCTGCTGTATCTGTTTTTATCACCGTAGTTTTCATGGCAAGCATACCTGACATATCTGTTCCTGTAACTATATACCCATGATCAGAAGCTTGAATTGCTCTTGCAAACAAATCCATCATTCCAACGTCATAAGTTTTTTGAAAAGTTACCTGACTAAATAAGAATGAACTAAACAAAAAAGCAATTGATAATAAATAAAAATTTTTCATTGCAAAGGAGGTTATAGGTTAATTTGTTATACAATAATAGTAAAAAAAAAAAAAATGACGTACAATTGTTAATAAAAATACATTAATCTTCTGAAAACTCTTTCAGCATTTTTATGTAAGAAGAAAAAATATTTGCTCTGGAAACAAAACCCAGGTATTTACCATCTTTGACTACAGGTAGGTTAAAATTGCCGGATTGTTGGAATTTAGCTGCAACATCTTCCATAGATTCATCAGGGTCAACAACAGGTGATGGCATATACATAAGATCACGGACAAATATCTCATCGTACATTTCCTGACGGAACATGATATGTCTTATATGATCGAGGAATATTATTCCCAGCATATTATTATCTTTATCAACTACAGGGTAAATATTTCTTGAAGATTTGGATATCACTCCAACAAGGTCTCGTAAATTGCTATCTGCATCAATAGTTTTGAAATTTGTTTCAATATGTTTTTCAACTTTTAATAAAGACATGACCGCTTTATCTTTATCATGAGTCATTAATTCACCTCGTTTTGCAAGTTCAATTGTATAAACTGAATTACTGGTAAATAACTTAACTGTTCCATATGATAAAGCAGCCGTAATCATTAACGGCATAAACAACTGGTAACCACCGGTAATTTCAGCAATTAAAAATATCGCTGTTAATGGAGCATGGATCACTCCTGCAATAAGACCAGCCATCCCGACTAGAGCAAAACTGGTTTCATTGAGTTTAGCCCCGGCAAGATTTGTTGATTTAACAAAAAGCAATCCTGCATTAGCACCCAGAAATAATGAAGGAGCAAAGATACCACCAATTCCCCCAGACCCGAATGTAACAGCTGTAGCTACAACTTTAAACAGTAGGATCATAAAAAAAAGAAGAAGAATAACTAAAAAATTATCCTTAAATGAGAAGAAAATACTATTGTTAAATAAATAGTCATAATTGCCATGCAGACATGAATTAATAACTTCGTAACCTTCCCCGTACAATGAAGGCATTAAGAAGATCAGACCTCCCAGAATGACTCCTCCTATAAGAATCTTAATATACCATTTTTTTATTGACTCAAAAGTCTTATTAATAAACATATAAACTTTTGTGAAATAAACTGATATTAAACCTGTAAAAATTCCAAGCAAAATATAAAAAGGAACCTGGTATATCTGAAATGTATCATTTACCGTAACAGGGTATAAAACATTTTGTCCCATCAGCAGGTATGAAGTCAATGCAGCAGAGACCGAAGCCAATAGCAGTGGCATTAAAGAAGCCATTGTAAGATCAAGCATTATAACTTCAATGGCAAATACAATAGCAGCAATCGGGGCTTTAAAAATAGCAGCCATTGCACCAGCACAAGCACATCCTAATAATAATATTATTTGTTTATAATTTACTCTCAACAAGCGACCAATATTTGAACCGAATGCTGCACCGGTCGCAACAGTCGGGCCCTCTAATCCCACCGAGCCACCAAAGCCAACTGTAATTGCACTTGAGACAATTGAAGAAAACATATTATGCCGGCGAATAATTCCGTTGCTTTTGGATATTGCATATAATACACTAGGAATACCATGATTTACAGGACGTTTTAATAAATACTTTATGAACAGAATAACCAGCAATATACCTATTGATGGATAAATAAAATATAAATAATTCCCGTATGACTGATCAAATCCATTAGTGAGTAATAGTTGTATTAGAAAAACAGATTTTTTAATAAAAAAAGCAGCAATACCTGCGCACAAGCCTACAATAATGCTTAAAAATATCATAAATTGACTATTGGTGATATTTTTAATTCTCCAGATTAAAAACCGTTTAAGTACTGACCTTTTTTGCATAATGCGACAAATTTAGTACTAACTTTGGCTTCACAAAAGCAAAACAGGAAAAATTTTAAATATTTTATAAAAAAAACCCTTAAACATTATAATTTGTTTAAGGGTCAATTTTAATTGTAATAACAATAATTTTTACTTATTGCCATGAGGGCAATCTTTGTGCATCGGAGTTTCTTCTGAATTAGCAGGTTGTTGCATTCCCTTACAATTTGATTTACCATGCATTCCTGCACCACTTTTTAAACCACCAGGACAGCAATTTTTATCCATGCCTTCTCTCATTTTGCAAGATTGCATATCAAACATCAGACGTTGGTCTTCGGTCAGAATTTTTCTTATTTCCTGAACCATTGCAGCATGCTTTTTCTCAATATTTACCTCAATTGCTCCCATTTCATCAATAACTTTATCTATTTGGACCATATCAACCTTTTCAGCTGTCATCAAAGTGTGCATTTTTGCTTTTTTCTCTTTGAGTTCATTTTTCATTGGCATAAATGCTTTCATGTTTCCAGTATGCAGTTTTTCAATTTTTCCTTTCTGATCATCAGTCAAATCAGGAATATTCATACAACATTTACCGGCTTTATCTCCATGACAATTTGCAGGTTGTGAAAAAGTCTTTTGTGTAATTCCGAAGATGAATACAGTCAATAGAATTGATAAAAATAATTTTTGTGCTTTCATAATTTTAGATTTTTTTTAATTTAACATTTATAAAGATTAGATGCATTAATTTGTCAATGGTTTAAATTTGATAAAAAAAAAATGTTATTATTTGAAAAGATTTTTTCTTAATAACTGATGTTACACAAAATAACATATTTACATTTTTTAAGATTCCTCATTTCATCCCGAAAGCTTTCGGGATTCCATTCGGAATGACATGGCCTGTGATGCATGTATGAGGGAGAGGGTGGGCGTCTATGATAGTTGTTCTCAATTTAAATTAT
>JBDRPR010000098.1:0-8959 GCA_043826845.1 Bacteroidota bacterium | reverse complement strand
AAACAAATTGATAAAATAAAGCCTGGGTTTGAGAAGGGGGGAAAACTATATATGTTTCATTCAAAGTTTGATGCGGTAGAAACACTCTTTTAAACCCCAAACAAAGTTACTGAAAAGGGCTCTCAAATAAGAGATGGTATTAATATGAAACGTGCAATGATTGTTGTTTTTATTGCATTGATTCCTGCTTTGATATTTGGAATGTGGAATACAGGATTACAGCATTATCTGTCAATCGGAGAAGCTCCTGGACTTTGGCAAAACCTTTGGTATGGTTTTCTTCGTATATTACCGATATTAATTGTTACATATGTAGTTGGATTAGGTATTGAAATAATTTTTGCTCAATTCAGGCATCATGAAGTAAATGAAGGATTCTTTGTTACGGGTCTACTGATTCCTTTGATTATTCCGGTTGATTGTCCATTATGGATGGTTGCAGTTGCTACTGCTTTTGCTGTAATAATAGGCAAAGAAGTTTTTGGTGGTTCAGGGATGAATATATTAAATCCTGCACTTACAGCACGTGCGTTCTTATTTTTTGCATACCCTTCTTTTATGTCTGGTGATAAAGTCTGGATTTCCGGTATGATTGACGGAGGAAATGCTGTTGTTGATGGTTTTAGTGGTGCAACTCCTTTAGCTGAGGCTGCAGCCGGCAATATACAAAATATGCCATCTGCTTTTGAAATGTTTCTTGGCAACATTCCCGGTTCGATTGGAGAAACATCAACCATTGCTATATTAATAGGTGCGTGTATTCTGATTTTTACCGGCATTGGTAGTTTCAGAATAATGCTCTCAGTTTTTGCAGGCGGTTTTCTAATGGGTTTGTTGTTAAATGCAGTTTCATTTAACTCATATATGGAATTACCTGCTTATTATCATTTAATTATGGGAGGTTTTGCTTTTGGTGCTGTTTTTATGGCAACTGATCCTGTTACTGCCTCTCAAACTGCAAAAGGAAAAATAATATATGGCTTTTTAATAGGTGTAATGGCGGTAATCATAAGAGTTTTTAATCCTGCATATCCTGAAGGAATGATGTTGGCGATTCTATTGATGAATGTATTTGCACCATTAATTGATCATTATGTTGTAGCCGGAAATATTAAAAAACGGCTGAAAAGAGCTAAATTAAAATCCCAAACTGTATAAAATATCAGCTATGAAAAATTACAGCAATACATATATTTTTATTTATTCATCAGTTATGGTAATAGCTGTCGCAGCAATATTATCATTTGTATCCATGACCCTTAAACCTGTACAGGATAAAAATATTGAGGTTGAGAAAAAAATGAATATACTTTCATCAATAAATATAGAGAGCACATCTGATAATGCAGAAGAACTATACGATAAATACATTTCTGAAAGTTATATAGTTCATTTTGATGGTAAAAGTGAGAAATCAATTACAAATGAGAAAGGTAAAGAGACTTTTGCTTTTGATATTGATCTGAAAAAAGAGTTTGATAAAAAACAGGAAGAAATGAATCTTCCTTTATTTGTTGCAAAAATGGATGATGGCTCAAGTAATTATATCATTCCTGTCAGAGGTAAAGGTCTGTGGGGGCCTATATGGGGTTATGTTGGCTTAAAGGAAGATATGAATACAATTTTCGGTGTTAATTTTGATCATAAATCTGAAACTCCTGGACTTGGTGCTGAAATAAATACAAAGAATTTTCAACAACAATTTTTTGACAAGTCAATTTTTGATGAGCAGGGTAACTTTGTTTCTGTAAATGTTTTAAAAGGGGGTGCTGCACCAGATGATATTCATGGTGTTGATGCAATATCAGGTGGTACTATTACCAGTGTTGCTCTTGATAAAATGCTCAAAGATTGTTTAATAAACTATGTTCCATATTTTCAAAATCAAAAAAATAATTAATAATGGGATTATTTTCATCAAAAAATGGTAAGCTTTTAACCGGTCCGATTAACGACAACAATCCGATTACGGTTCTGGTTCTTGGGATATGCTCAGCTTTGGCCGTTACAGTAAAAGTTGAACCTGCTATTGTAATGTCGCTTTCAGTAATTGCTGTTCTTGCTTTCGCCAATGTAATTATTTCGCTACTGAGAAATACAATTCCACCACGGATAAGAATTATTGTCCAATTAGTAGTAATTGCAGCATTGGTTATATTAGTTGATCAGGTTCTGAAAGCATATGTTTATGAAGTCAGTAAGCAATTATCGGTATTCGTAGGGTTAATAATTACAAATTGCATTATTATGGGCAGATTAGAAGCATTTGCTCTTGGTAATAAACCATGGCCATCATTTCTTGACGGTGTAGGTAATGGCGCAGGGTATGGAATAATTCTTATAATTGTTGCATTATTTAGAGAGGTTTTTGGCTCCGGAAGCATCACATTACCAATAGCAGGGACATTAAAAATTGTTCCTCAGAGTTTTTATGATTTTGGTTATAATGATAATGGATTGATGATTTTACCTCCTATGGCACTTATTCTTTTAGGAATCATTATTTGGGTTCAGAGAACAAAAAACAGAAAATTAATTGAAAAGAATTAGTTTACGTAAACGAAAAAAATAATCGATATGGAAAACATATTAAACATATTTGTAAAGTCCATTTTTATTGACAACATGATTTTTGCGTACTTTCTGGGTATGTGCTCATATCTGGCAGTATCAAAAACAGTTAAAACTTCGGTGGGACTGGGTATTGCAGTGATTTTTGTTCTAGGCATTGCAGTACCATTGTCATATCTTATGGAAAATTATATTCTTAAAGAAGGCGCGTTGTCATGGTTGAGTTCTTCACTCGAAGATGTTGACCTGAGTTTTCTAAGTTTTATAATTTTTATCGCTTTAATTGCTTCACTTGTTCAATTGGTTGAAATGGTAGTTGAAAAATATTCTCCGGCATTGTATTCTTCTTTAGGAATTTTTCTTCCCCTGATAGCAGTGAATTGTGCTATTCTTGGAGGTGCTCTTTTTATGCAGGAAAGAGAATATGATTCAATAGTTGAAGCTACTTCTTTCGGTCTGGGTTCAGGTGTAGGCTGGTTTCTTGCAATTGTAGGCATCGCTGCAATTCGTGAAAAAATCAGATATTCTAATATTCCTGCTCCTCTTAAAGGACTTGGAATCACATTTATTATTACCGGATTAATGGGAATTGCTTTTATGAGTTTTATGGGAATTAAATTGTAAAAATGAATTTTGGATATCAAATAACAGGAAATTTTAACTAATAATATTAAATAAAATATGATATTACTTACTTCACAAACATCAATAATTCTGATAAGTATTGCTGTTTTTTTACTGATAATACTATTGCTCGTGATATTGTTATTATATGCACGTGCAAAGCTTACACCTCAGGGAGAAGTTGATCTGAAAATAAATGACAGGGATCCGATGAAGGTTCAGCCGGGATCAACTATTCTTTCAACATTGAGTAATAATAAAATATTTCTACCTTCAGCTTGTGGAGGAGGAGGGACATGTGGTATGTGTAAATGTCAAGTATTGGAAGGTGGTGGATCAATATTACCAACAGAAACCGGCTTTTTTACACGTAAGGAACAACAAAACAATTGGAGGCTTGGCTGTCAGGTGAAAATAAAGGAAAATATGGTGATTCATATTCATCCTGAAATTCTTGGAGTTAAAAAGTGGGAATGTGAAGTTATCTCCAATAATAATGTTTCTACATTTATTAAAGAATTTGTTGTAAAATTACCTGAAGGCGAACATCTGAAATTTAAATCCGGAGGATACATCCAAATTGATGTTCCTAAAGTTACAGTTAATTATAAAGATTTCGATATAGAAGAACAATACAGAGAAGAATGGGATCAGCTTAAAATGTGGGATTTAGTGATGAAAAATCCTGAACCAACTTACAGAGCGTATTCTATGGCTTGTTATCCTGCAGAAGGCGATATTATTAAACTTAATATCAGAATTGCTACTCCACCATGGGATAGAGGTAAAAATGGATTTATGAATGTCAACCCGGGTATATGTTCTTCATACGTGTTCGCTCAAAAACCAGGAGATAAAGTTACAGTTTCAGGTCCTTATGGTGAATTCTTTATTAAAGATTCTGACAGAGAAATGATGTATATTGGCGGTGGTGCAGGAATGGCACCTATGCGTTCTCACTTATTCCACTTGTTTAAAACTGTAAAAACTGGCAGAAAAGTTTCATTCTGGTATGGAGCACGCACAAAGAAAGAAATATTCTACGAAGAGGAATTCAGAACAATTGAGAAGAATTTTCCAAATTTTACATTCAATATAGCTTTATCAGAACCTAAGCCGGAAGATAACTGGACAGGATATACAGGATTTATACATCAGGTAATAATAGATGAATATTTAAGTAAACACGACGAACCAGAAGAAATTGAATACTATCTTTGCGGTCCGCCATTAATGAATAAGGCAATTGTAAAGATGATCTACGACTTTGGTATTCCTGATGAAATGCTTGCATTTGACGATTTTGGAGGATAATATTGGTATTGACAAGAACTGAATAGAGCTGACAGCAACAAATGAGTTTAAAATTTTATTTATTTTCAATATTAATTTATTTTCTGTTTTGTATTAATGCGATTTCACAAGAAGAGAAAAACAATAAGCATATCAATAAAAAGGCTTTGGGAGGGAATTTCGCAGTTGGAGCAATATATTATAAATTACCTCAGGGAACTTCATATATTCCTGCTATTTTTCAGGGATATTACCATCAACCATTGTACAAAACCAAAAAGTGGTTTAATGTTTCATTGAATTTTGTGCCTCAGTTAAATTTTGCTATACTAAAATCAAAACTTTATTATGAAGCAGGGCTGAATATTAATATGGATTTCTGTTTTGAACTATCGGAAAAATCTTTATTAAGTTTAAATTTCGGTAATGGTCCTCATTATATAACTGTTGACTTCGAAAAGCAGGCAAATGGTTTTATCTTTTGTGATAATCTTTTTCTGGCGTACAGAAAAAAAATATCTGATGATACCCAGATTAGCATTTTTTCAGGCTACCGACATATGTCAAACTGGGGTTTAAAAAGTCCTAATGCCGGAATAGATAATATTCTGATAGGAGTGGGGATTTCAAAATTTATAGGAAAATAATGCCATAATTCCCCATGGAATATTTAATTCTTGTACATACCTGTGAATTGAATAATCTGGAGGATAGATGTATTATGCCAGTTCTTTTCTGTGTCAATGAGTTATATATAGAAATTTTTAAAATTCAATTAAATTGAAATAAATTCTTAAATTTGTTTTGAAAGAGGTAGATAATTGAAGATAAAAATACAAATTTTAAAATAATATTATGCCACAAAGACCCGAAAACACAAAGGTTCACAAAGAAAATTTTAAACCGGTACCTGTTGTCGTATAAACTTTGTGGTTCATAGAGTTATAGAGACTTAGTGGCTATTTGTTATGCCACAAAGACCCGAAAACACAAAGGTTCACAAAGAAAATTTTAAACCGGTACCTGAATCAGTTGAAAAATTTTAGTGCGCATTAAATATTCTAAGTAAAACGATAAATATTTCTACCTTTGTAAAAAAAAAATATGTGTTTAAGTATTCCTGCAAAAATAATTGAGATTAACGGTGATATGGCAAAAGTTTTAATTGGCAAAACTGTTGTGAATGCGTGTCTTCAGTTGATTGAGAACATCAAAGTTGGGGACTATGTTTTAGTACATACAGGATTTGCAATTGAAAAAATCAGCGAAGAAGAAGCTATAGAGAATCTGAGTTTGATTAAAAAGCTGCAGATATTTGAGGATGACTAGAATTGATATAAATTTGATTATTAGCCTGAAATTGTTCACCTCAATCGACTAAACTCCTTAAATTTAGAAACAAAATGAAATTTATTGATGAATTTAGAAATAAAGAACTTGCTCAGATATTAGTATCACAGATAAACTCAATTTCACGTAAAGAAATTGCATTGATGGAAGTATGCGGGGGGCATACTATGGCTTTGTACAGATTTGGTATTCCATACTTATTGCCTGATAACATTAAATTACTTTCTGGACCTGGTTGTCCTGTTTGTGTAACAGGGAGAGGTTATATTGATAAGGCAATTGCCTATTCAAGACTTGATGATGTAATAATTACAACATTTGGAGATTTAATTAAAGTTCCTGGATCAACTTCTTCATTAAACAAGGAAAGAGCCGAGGGGAATGACATAAGAATTGTTTATTCAGTTCTTGATTCATTGCAAATTGCTGCTGACAATCCTGGAAAAAAAGTAATATTTCTGGGGGTAGGCTTTGAAACAACTGCTCCTGGTTCTGCTGTTGCAATATTTAATGCATATAATAATAAGCTTGATAACTTCTACTTCTATAGTTCGCATAAGGTAATGCCACCTGCTATGGCTGCTTTAATAGATGAAGGTGTAAAAATAAATGGTTACATAGCTCCGGGGCATGTCAGCGTAATTACCGGAACTGATATATATCTTTCATTACCTCAAAAATATGGTCTTGGATGCGTGGTCACCGGATTTGAGCCTATAGATATATTACAATCAATTTATATGTTAATTAAACAATTCGAGAATAATGCACCTGCAGTAGAAATCCAGTATAACAGAGCCGTAAAGCCTGAAGGTAATTTAATTGCAAAAAAAATAATGAACGAAGTTTTTGAACTTCAGGATGATTGGTGGAGAGGTTTTGGAATATTAAAAGACAGCGGATTAAAAATCAAAGAAAAGTATTCAGTATTTGACGCTGAAAAAATGATAAAAGTTGAAGTTGAAGAATTAAAAGAAGAAAAAGGATGCATTTGCGGAGAAATATTAAAAGGGTTGAAAACACCAAAAGATTGTAAATTATTTAATACAGCATGTAATCCTGAAAATCCAATTGGTGCATGTATGGTTTCAAATGAGGGAGCCTGTGCAGCTTTTTACAGATATAACAGATATGAATAAAAAAATACTATTAGGACATGGTAGCGGGGGAAAATTAACCCACGATTTGATTAAAAATATTTTTATAAAAAGTTTTAATAATGATATTCTTAATGTTCAGGGAGATTCTTCTGTATTTAATATCAAAAACGTTAACAATATTGCTTTTACTACTGACTCTTATGTGGTAGATCCGATTTTTTTCCCGGGTGGCGATATAGGTAAACTTGCTGTTTGTGGAACTGTAAATGATCTTGCTGTTTCAGGTGCAAAACCACTATATCTGAGTGCCGCCTTTATAATTGAAGAAGGATTTCCAATCGATTCTTTAGAAACAATAGTCGAGTCTATGGTTTGTGAAGCTAAAAATGCAGGTATCTCAATAGTAACCGGTGACACTAAAGTTGTAAATAAAGGGAAATGTGATAAAATATTTATTAATACTGCCGGTATCGGAATTATTGATACAAATAAAATCCATATTTCTAAGGGTCAAAATATTAAGCCTGGTGATAAAATAATAATTAACGGAACAATTGGAGACCACGGAATGACAATAATGAAAGCAAGAGAATTTGAATCTTTTAATATTGATACTAAATCCGACTGTGCATGTTTAAACAGTTTAATTGATGAAGTTTTAAAAATTTCTGATAAAGTTAATTTTATGAGAGATGCTACCAGGGGTGGATTGGCATCTGTGTTATGCGAAATAGTTGAAAATAAAAACTATGGGATAAGTATTGACGAAAATAATATTAAAATTACTGAAGGCGTAAGTGGTATGTGTGAAATTCTGGGATTAGATCCTATATATGTTGCAAACGAAGGGAAAGTGGTTATTATTGTCGGGAAAGAAGACGCTGATAATGTCTTAAATGTTATGCAAAAACATGATTTAGGTATGGAGAGTTCGATAATCGGAGAAATAACTGAACAATATCCTGGAAAATGCTGGATGAATACAGAGATCGGAGGAAAAAGAATTATTGATATGCTTGCCGGAGAGCAATTACCGCGAATTTGTTAATAATAAAAATATGCACGAACTATCAATTGCCACTAATATTATTGAAATTGTTGAAGAAAATGCCAGACAAAAAGATGCTACAGTAGTAACAATTCTTGAGTTGGAAATTGGCGAAATGTCTGGTGTTATTGTTGATGCCTTAAAAACAGCTCTTGAAATTTCTGTAAATGGAACCATAATTGAAAATGCTGAAATAAAGATTTATGAAGTTATTGGAGAAGCTCAATGTAATAGTTGTAATGAAATTTTTGCTATTCATGATTTGTACACTCCTTGTCCGAAATGTGGCAGTTATCATAATATGATTGTTAAAGGAAAAGAGATGAAAATAAAATCATTTACTATAGAATAAACACAGCTTCCGTAAAAAGAAAATTAGATTTTGAAATTCACCAATTGTTAGGTTAATACTTTGATTATTCTTTTTTCTATTTTATTATTAAATACCTGATAGCATAATCCCCACAATATCTATTTATTAATATCTCCACATAGCTTGGCAAATTGCAATTAAATTTGACAAATGCATTCGGACAGGTAAATATTAATTTATGCAAATGATAATAAAAATTAAAATTATGTAATATATTTGCATGACAATTATCATAAGCTAAAATTAATTTATTAATTATTCAAAATTCATATTTTATGAGAGAAAATGCTAAAATCGTTATCGTTGATGATGACAAGGATATAATAAAAGCGTTAAGGGTTATTTTGGAAAATGAAAAGTTTGAAGTCCATGATGCCTCGAACAAAAATGATGGCTATGAAAAGATCAAAGCCGAAAAACCGGATTTAGTTATTCTGGATGTAATGATGGATACCATGCAGGATGGTTTCGAATTATCAAAAGATATCCGAAAACTTCCTGAATTTAAAAATTTACCTATAATTTTATTAACTGGTATAGATACTGAAACAGGTGTTTCTTTTAAATCCGCATTTGGAATTACTGAAATGATACCTGTTG
>JBDRPR010000097.1:0-2293 GCA_043826845.1 Bacteroidota bacterium | reverse complement strand
CTAAATGTCACATTTTATAATAATTCAACCTCAACATATTCAATAGTTAGTCAGTATTGGGTTTTTGGTGATGGCAGTCAAGATACAATAGAAAATCCTGTTCACTATTACTTTATTGCAGATAGTTTTTATGTATCTCTTGATATACTTTCTTCGACCGGATGTTGGGATACATTTATTGATACAGTTTATATTGGTACTACTTGTGATTCAACTACTCAATTGAATAAAAAACCTAAAGAGTATAAAATAAAATTATTTCCAACGGTTATAGATTATTATTTCAAAATAGAGAATAATAATTACTGCAAACCAATGGAATTTAATATGTTTGATATTTGGGGAAGAAAAGTAATGGAACTTGAAATTTCCGAACAAGAAACTGAAGTAACCAGAAATAACTTACCAAGCGGTTTATATTTTTACAGTATATTCTTTGAAGAAAATGTTATAAAAACAGGGAAATTACTGTTTAAATAACAATAAGATGTTTATTTTGTGGAGATTGGTAATAAAACAGAAAGGCTTCCGAAGGAATAATAAATGAAAGCACACACATTTTTACTATTCTTATTCTTTTTATGGTTTAATATATATTCTCAGGATAAAGAGCTTTATCTGCCTTTAGAATATCAGAAAAGTTATAAAAACAATACAAGGTCTTTTTCAGGAAATCCGGGAGAAAATTATTGGCAAAACAAAGCTGTTTATAATATTGAAGTCGAGTACAATCCTGCAACCAGAAAAGTAAAAGGAAAATCAAATATAGTATATAAAAACAACAGTCCTGACCAGATATTCAATATTGTATTATCAAACAAACAAAACCTGTTTAAAAACGGAAATATAAGAGATAAATCTGTAGATGCAAGAGATATAAATGATGGAGTTCAGATTGAAAATATTTATATTAACAATGAAAAAAATGAATTGCCTGATAGCCTTATTGAGCAGTCTGGGACATTAATGACTATATTTTTACCATTTTACTTAATGCCTTCAGAAACCATTGAATTTGATATTGCATGGAGTTATATTTTACCATTATATACAAAAATCAGAACAGGAGTGGTTGACAGTAATTCTGCATTTATTGCTTACTGGTTTCCTCAAATCGCAATATATGATGATATTTCAGGTTGGGATATGTTGCAATATGATGGTTTTCATGAACCAAACAATGAATTCAGTGATTTTAACGTAAAAATTAAAGTACCCGACAACTATCTTGTTTGGGCAACAGGAACATTACAGAACTATTCAGAACTGTTAAATGACAAATTTCTTTCAAGATATAAGCAGGCAATCATTTCAGACAGTATTTCGCATATCATAAGAGCAAATGAAATAAATGAAAAGATAAGTAAAAATAACCCTGCAAATGAAAATGTCTGGCATTTTAAAGCAGAAAATATAAGCGACTTTGCCTTTGCAGTAAGTAAAAAATCCTGTTGGGATATAACAACAATAGAAAACAACCAAAATGAAAGAACAATTATTCAAAGTGTTTATAAACCCAAGTCAAAATATTTTACAGAAGCTGTTGAATTAGGTAAGAAAACAATAGAGTATCTCTCAGAGGATTATCCAGCAATAAATTACCCATTTCAACAGATGACAATTTTTAACGGATTTGGAGGAATGGAGTTTCCTATGATTACAAATATCAGAGATTGTGAATCAAGAACTGAATTGGTTTTTGTTATCTCTCATGAAATCACACACAATTATTTTCCTTTTTATGTTGGAACAAATTCAATGAAATATGCGTGGATGGATGAATTATGGGCAATGTTTCTACCTAAAGAATTTCAGTTAAATGAAGATACAGGATGTTATTCACCGGCTAACTCAGTTTTTTGCTTATCAGAATATTCAGGAACGTCAATGAATACACCGCTTATGACTCCATCTGTTTATATGATGGGGTATGAAGCTGCAATTTCAAGCTACTACCAACCCGAAATGGCTTTTTACTTTTTAAGAGATATTATAGGGAAAGAAACCTTTGAGAAAGCTTTGAAGGAATTCATCAATAATTGGAAATACAAACACCCAAGTCCATATGACTTGTTTTATACGTTTAACCGAGTTTCAGGAAAAGACTTAAACTGGTATTGGAATGATTGGTTTTTTGAATTCGGACATCCTGACCTTGCAATAAATAATGTAGAGCTTATAGACAAAAAACTGAATATTAAAATTGAAAATAAAGGTAAATTACCATTACCTGTTTCTCTGACAATTGTATTAAAAAATGATACAATTATTAGATATGAAACAGCAGAAATAT
>JBDRPR010000096.1:0-4070 GCA_043826845.1 Bacteroidota bacterium | reverse complement strand
CAGCTAAAGGTAACTGTTAAAGGACTATCTGCAGAACCATCGGCAGGAAGTGCCAAAATTGGTTTTTCAGGTGGTACTGTTTGCTGAAGTATTGTAACTGCGGAATCAAGTTCGATGATGCCTTTGGTAAGAATTGGAATTAGTCCGTTATAATTAATACTTTTTAATTGAACTGTGTCATGCACCATATTTCCAATAGAATCATATTGAGCAGGATGTATAACAATTCTTACAAGCTCGGGAAAAACTGTTTCCAAATCCTGGGCAATCATACCATACTGTTTTCCTTCTGGAAGACTCATTTGTGGATAATCCGAATATTTAAATACAAAAGTTTCCGGTTTAAGATCACGAATTTTTATTAAAGCATTTTGATAAGTTTGTATGCTGTCTTTTATTTTATAATCTGAGGGTCCATAAATATTAGCTGTATGATATATATCCCCTACAAAATATCCTGCATAAGAATGTGAGCCGGTTACTTCTGACCAAATACCATATTTCCATCCGGCCCCGTATGCTTTTGTTTTAATTCCATAATTTTCATGACTGCCGGTGGCTTCGAAATACGCACCAGTGTTTATCCCTGTCGTGTTGTTGTTTACGGATTTAAAATATCCCGCGTAATTAAATCTATTACCTTCGGCTTGTGAAAATATGCCATAATTCGTGTTTAAAATAGGGCTGTAACTTAAGGCTTCAAAATAACCCCCGTAATTTATTTCAGCTCCTCTTGAGTAAAATTTACCAGCGATATGGGTTTTCCTTGTAGTGGTTTCTGTACTGTTGACAATACTGTTAATTCCTGTGATAGTTCCCGGACCATCCACAAATGGAGTGAATACATCAAAATTGTGAACCTTTAATCCTGTTGTACCCTGTAGTGTTAAAAGGGGACTGCCTGTCCATTCATAAATATCTAATTTTGCATTTAATGGAGTACATTCATGCCCGATCCCGACACGTCCGGTACCTGCAATATTATCTGTATTACCTGCAAAATAATAGTTGAATTGCCCTAATCCAATTCTCCAGTTGTCAAGTAAATCGTTTGGCGTTCCTGAACAGGCTGAACCTGTAACGGCACCACCTGCATCTGGCACAAGTATTACATTTCCGTTATGATCAACAGAAAGAACTGCAGGGGAAAGAAACTGATTGGAAATTGGCATAGTGGGGGTTACAAGGTCGGCAGAAAGGTCTCTGAACTTTAATCCGCTGTTACCTCCAGGTGTGGTATTGGGGGCTGGATCGTCAGTGTTTATTTCGAGTTTATTCTGCGGAGGCACAATATCATCTGAAAGCCCGATGCCTACATTTACATTATTATCGCCGAGTATCATACAATTGGAAGCTGTAACTCCTGCATTTGCACCTATTGAGGCACTGTTTGTCAGAGGATTTCCAGGTGATGAAGTATTATGTGAATATACACCTAGACAAGTATTAAAATCACCTTCATTAAATGAGCCTGGATTTTGTGTGCCGATCAGGCAATTTCCATCTCCGGTATTAGTTTCGCATGCATCAGTACCAATGAAAATATTTCCAATGCCAGTACTTGAAGGTTGATTTGTAATTGTTGTTGAATATCCTCCTATAACTACATTTCTGTTACCATCGTTGTACCTTCCGGTACTCCACCCTGCGAAGACATTTAAATTTCCGTTGCTATGATCGCCACTCTGTTGTCCTATGAAAGTGTTTTTATTTGTATTAACTGAAGATGTACCGCTGTGATTTCCGATAAAGACATTACAATTACCTTCCTGATTACTAAAACCGGCATGTTTACCATAAAAAGCGTTGAAACTTCCGGTGGTATTTTGTTCACCTGCCTGATTACCAACAATGGTATTATACTCACCTATCGTATTATCATGTCCTGCTCTGTAACCCATAAAAACATTACCTACTCCTGTTGTATTTTCACGCCCTGCCTGAGAACCGACAAATGTATTATTTGGCCCTGATATGGTAGCTTGTCCGGCTTCAAACCCGACAAATGTATTATCGGACTCCCATAAATCCCCGTTACCTGCATTAAAACCGACAAAGGTACAATGTGTAGCTGTTGTAATATTTAAACCGGCGCCTACACCCACAAAAATATTTTCCGGATTTCCCATATGCCATAACACATAATTTCCCCCTATTCTGTATCCATTAGCACCGGTAGGAAGCGGATTAATATTTATATCTCCTTTATCTACATCAAGCTTAAATAAAGGTGTTGTGGTGCCAATGCCCACGTTGCCATTGGCTGCAATTTGCATCCTTTCAAGACTACTTGTATAAAATAATATTGGAAGGGTTTCCTGCTGGTTTATTTCCAATTCACCAAAAACATTTATGCCTAACTTTGAACCATTTGAAAATGCTGCATTGGTAAATTGTTCGTAAACAAAAGCAGGATCGTACAAGTGAATTTTGCTTTGAGGTGATGTGGTACCTATGCCGATTTTGATGTCGGAGAAAATGGGATCTCCTCCAAAACTGATACTACTCGATGATGCAGTTATAAAATCAGAAGCACCGGGAAACGGACTTCCATTAATGGTAAGAGTACCAATACCAATCTTTAGAGAACCTATTACTCTTATACTATCAAACAAAGCAAATCCTTTCACTTCTAACGGATATAAGGGATTTGATATGCCGACACCTACTTTGACAGTTGAAACATTTCCTTGCTTGTCGGTAGCAAACAAAATGTTTGGTTTCGCTTTATCCCAACTTTGGGAAAATACATTTGAAGTAAACAATGCTAAAAAAAGTATAGAAACTACTAATAATAACAGATTTGTTTTCATAATATTGGGGTTTAGTGATTAATAATTATTTTTTTATATAATGTTGTGTTTTTAATTTTCATCTGTAAAACATATACTCCTTCAGAATAGTTAGTAACATTTATATTGCCTGAATTTATTATTATCTTCTGATCAATTAACCTTCCATATAAATCAAATAGTTTACAACAAATGGTTTTTGCATCAGATGTATTTATTTTAATATTTATAAAATCAGAAGTAGGATTTGGATAGATAAAAAAAGTATCTTCATCTTTTATAAGATCATAGACATTATTTATGGTATTACAATATAAGGAATCTTTAGAAATACAGATGTCATCAATATAATAGTAGGAAATACATGTATTCCCAGAAAATAATACGGTATCTATTAAATGATTTTCGAAAAAATTCCCAACAATTAAAAAATCATATGATGAATCTGCAATAAAGGTGGTTTTTAATAGTACCCAGTTTAAAGTATCATTTATTATAGTATCTGATAATATAAGCGCATTATCAGAAAAATAAACAGAATAATGACATAAGGTATCAACAAATTGTACAGTTGAAAATAATATACTGAGTTTATTTACTGCACAAGTAGCTGTATTTGGCAAATTTAATTTAAGACTTATATAATATTTTTGTCCAACCACAAGAGAATCATTAAGCTTACATCCTAAAAATTCTCTACCATACAGATTAAGACTATTATAAACATATAGACCGCAGATTCCTGTACCTGTCGCTGCATTTTGATATCCGAAAAATGCATTGGGGACTGAATAATTGCTGCTATTGCAAGAATTAAAATAATCAGGAGTATTAATTCTAATATTCCAACCATTTACTTTGTAAACTTGACCTAAACCATTCGGACAAGTATCATAAATTTCAAATGACGGATTTGGCACTAAATTTTGTGCAAGTATTATTTGCGAAAAGATTGTTAAAAAACAAATGAGTAAAAGTTTTTTCATAAGTGGTTGTAATGAGTATATAAAGATAATAAAAAAAGCAAATTATAAAATATTATTTTCTACGCCTACAAAAATATTTTCCGGATTTCCCATATGCCATAACACATACTCTCCGCCTATTCTATAGCCATTGGCTCCGGTTGGAAGCGGATTAATATTAATGTCTCCTTTATCTACATCAAGCTTAAATAAAGGTGTTGTGGTGCCAATGCCCACGTTGCCATTGGCTGCAATTTGCATCCTTTCAAGACTACTTGTATAAAATAATATTGGAAGGGTTTCCTGCTGGTTT
>JBDRPR010000095.1:0-4750 GCA_043826845.1 Bacteroidota bacterium | reverse complement strand
TATGTTCAGTAACCTCAGGCTTAAGCCTGAGGTTAAACAAAACCTGATGCGACATGGGCTTTAGCCCTGAAAAAAATATTTTAATCGGACAATAGTGAATTAAATTATAGAATATGGAAAATTTTAACAAAAACTGGCTGGCGATTTTACTGATAGTGTTTGTGTTTTTTGCCTTAGGATTTCTTTTTGGATGGACTTGCAGTTCATGTCATGGAAAGCATGAAATGTTTAAGAAAGAAATGATGATGGGTAATCCACATAATGGTTGTATGCAAAATATGACAAATTGTTGCACCGATATGGGAAATGCAAGATTTGAAAAACATATTTGCAGAGGGAAAAGTGATTCATTAAAAATAATTGATGTTCAGGTACAGGTTGAAGACGAAGATTAGAAAAAGAACTCATTAAATTAGACTGAGTTCGGTATATCAAATGGTTAAAATATTAATTATCATTATGATGTTCATGTAATGTTTTTTGCCGTAGGCAACAAATATCAATAAAAATCAAATAACGTTAAAAATATTGTCCATAGGACATTAACAATATTGAAATGTTTATCTCCTGACGGAGAATCAGTAAACTATTTGATAGTATTTATTGATATTTAACTCCTTACGGAGTATAAATTATTAATTCTTTTCACTCGATAACCAATAATGATCTACTTTTTAGTGAAAAAAAATATTACTAGCGATTGCAGAAAGTTTTATTTAAATGCTTTTTCCAGCAATCCATCTCCGTTTAATGAGAGACGATTGAAATATTCAGGAACATTCTCTCCGGCAAGTTTATCTGTATATAGTTTTGCAAGATATTGCCCAAGCATAAATCCTTGTCCGCGCAAGCCTGCAAACATACCCAGTTCTGTATCAATAATCATTCTTGGCTCAACATAATATCCTGCCCATACTGCCTGATAACCAACAGAAGACAACTGTGGAATCCAGTCAACAAAAATTTCTGACGCAATTTCAATAAATTCCCTGGAATTAATTTTTAAATTCTTACCGGCTTCATGGGGTTCAATAAGCGGAGATGCACAACCAATAACCTGTCCTGTCTCAGCAAGTTGTTGTCCGTAAACAGCACTGAAACCTTTATATTTTCTGCGGTCAATAATCATTGGAAGGGGAGTGTCATTAACACCCAGCATCGGTAATCTTCTTGTTATAAATGCCTGATGTTTTACAGGGAATAATCCTGTTTCAATACCAAGTTTTTTTGCAAATTTTTCTGATTCAGGACCTAATGCGTTTATAAAATGCTCGCATTCATATTCTATATATTCTTTCTCATGTGTATGAACAAGGACTGTATATTTATTCCCTGTTTTAGCGACATCAATAAGTTCGCAATCTTCAAGTATTATTCCACCTGCATCTAAACCAATTCTTCTTATAAGGTCTAAAGTTTTTCCGGGAGTTGCCTGCCAGCAGTTTCGAGTTACCAAAGCAGCAAGATATTGGTTGAGTTTTGGGTTAATATACGGAGAGATCCTTGATTTGAAATCTTTTGGACCAATCATTTCAGCATCCGACCATTTCATTGATTCTTCCAAAGCACGGTACATCTCATCATCATGAGCAAATGTCACATAATTGATAGACCTGAAGTCTATACTTTTTTTCGAATGAAGTTCTTTGAAAATTTCAAGATTATGTAAGGCAATATCAGATAATTCCGGTAAACTGAAATTTGGTCTTCCCCCTGCAATATTCCTCCACGATGCGCCTCTTCCTGAATTTATAAGGACAGGATTCCAGCCTTTTTCCGACATATATCTGAATAAAGCACTTCCTCCGATTCCTCCTCCGGCAATCAGGGCTTTTGTTTTAATTTTTTTAACAGATTCTCCTTTAAAATTCGGAATAATTTTTTCTTTCTGATTCTGGGGATACAATTCTCCCATACTTAACTGATTTGACAATGGCCCCCGTGGCGTTGCTTCTCCGATTATTGAAATTCCTGATGTTGAAATGGTTTGTTTTAATCTTTTAATGCATCTTTTACCGCGACAAGCTCCCATTCCCAACCTTGTAGTATGTTTTATCTCATCTGTAGAAATAAATTTACGGTCGCCTATTACTTCAAGAATTTCGTCCATTTTAACATCATCGCAATGACAGACATAGGTTGAAGCCTCAATTGCATAATCTGCTTTTTTGAAATTTATTTGTTCAGGATACATCGATTTAATGATAAATCCTCTGACATCCATTAATTTTTCACCTTTCAGGTCAAAAGATTTCACTCTGGCGATATGTGTTTTATTTGCTTTCCTTAGGATTTTTTCAATAATTCCCTCCCCGATTCTTTCACCCTGATTGTTCACAAGGAATACTTCAGTTTGTTCTTCATAATCAAATTCAACAGGTAAAAACAGCCAGTCTTTTTTTAAATTATAACCAAAAATCGCCAGACCTGGACATTGATAGACACATTCCATGCATCCTATGCATTTTTTAAAATCAATTTGCGGAATTGTGCTGGTTGATGTTTTTGTAATTGATCCGTGTGGACATGCAAATTCGCATGGATTGCATGCAAATCCGTAAAGGCAATCAATTAAAACAAATGGTTTTTGTGCTGCTCGCTCGCTTGTCGGTAAATATGGCTGATCAATAATTTTTATCGGATGTTGTTGAGAGTCTATGTATTCTTTTGAAAGCGAAAGATATTTATCATAGTCAAATCTGGAACCTATAGAATCCAGAATTTCATATGCAGCCTGCTGTCCACGCAATACTGCGCTGGTTCCTTCACCAATTCTGATTGCATCGCCAACGCCATAACAATTTCTTCCAAATACTTCATTTCCTTTAATCAATAACTGATCGTCAGGAACCAATCCTGTGCAAATATTTATAGCATCAATACCATCGATAATTTTTTCTGTACCCGGAATGGCTTGAAAATTTTTACATTCTGCAACAACTGCTCCGGTGACACCATCGTAGTTTTTATTTGGAATTGCTTTTACAAGTATATGTGATAAAATAACTGGAATACCTAATCTTCTCACCCTGTTAGCCTGTACAGGAAATCCTCCTTCCATAGACTGTGCTTCAATAATTGCTTTTACATTCGCTCCTGCCTGCATCAACTGGTAGGAAGTAAGATAACCTATATTTCCAGCACCAACAGTAAGGACATTTTTACCCAAAAGAGTAAATTCGTTATTCATCATTTTTTGAACAACAGCAGCTGTATAAACACCTGGCACGTCGTCATTTTCAAAAGTCGGCATAAATGGAACCGCACCTGTTGCAACAATTATATATTCGGTATCGATATAAAATATTTCGTCTGTTTCAATGTTTTTAACTGCGATCCGATTGCCTTCGAGAATATCCCAAACTGTAGAATTCAGAAAAATTCCGCTTTTATCTTCTCCTGCAAGAGTTTTTGCAATATTAAAACCCCTCATACCACCGAATTTCAATACTTTTTCGAAAAAGAAGAACTGGTGTGTCTGCATTGTAAACTGCCCGCCGATTTTATCATTGTTATCTACAACAACGTTGGATATATTGTGATTATTTAAAATTTCTCTAGCTGCAAGACCTGCAGGTCCGGCACCAATTATAGAAACTTTTGTTTTATATACTTTTACAGGAGTGTTGTAGCTTATTAATTTAATTTCAGGTTTATAATTTTTTGGAATTTCCCTGACTTCTTTTATTTTATCAACCTTTGTAATGCATATTCTTTTTATCTGACCATCAACAAGCATTTCACAAGCACCACATTTTCCAATGCCACATTCAAGACTTCTGTTTCTGTTGTCCAGACTATGACTGTGAACAGGATATCCTGCCTGATGCAATGCAGCAGCAATTGTTTTTCCTTCTTCACCGCTTATCACCTTGCCTTCAAAAAGAAACTTAATCTCTTTTTTATTTTCTATTTCAAGTACAGGATGATTGATAATTTTACTCATGGCAATTAATATTATTACATTAATTGAGAAAATCTTCGACAAAGATGTAATCAAAAATTAATAATAAAAATGATGTTTATCATTGTATTGGCTCAGATATTTATTTTTCTCTATTTTTGCATTAATTATTATATTATGAATTCTTTAAGAGATAGAAATTTTTTCAGTGAATTTATTTTCTCAACATCCAGAAGCAGTGGACCCGGAGGGCAGAATGTAAATAAAGTGAATAGCAGGGTTGAATTAAGGTTTTTTGTTCATGGTTCTGATAATTTATCGGATGAGGAAAAGTCTGAAATTTGTGGAAAATTGAAAAGAAAGATAAATTCAGAGGGTTATCTGATTTTAGTTTGTCAGACTGAACGGTCTCAATACAGGAACAAAGAGCTGGTTATTGAAAAGTTTTTTAAACTGATTGAAAAAGCACTTGAGCCAAAAAAGATCAGAAAAAAAGTTACTGTTTCCAAAGCAGAAAAAGAAAAACGACTTAGAGAGAAGAAGATAATAGCTGAGAAAAAAGATTTAAGAAAAAAATTAAGTAGCTCCACATAATTTAATGGTGTTTTGCACCCTTACTATAATTACTTTCACAGAAAAATTGCCATGCATGACAAGTGCCGGAGTAGAAAAACAGAATGGATGCCAGCCTTTGTTTAATGTAATCTGAATTTTATATTATTGGTCAGAGTTTGACCTGACAGAATGGGCAGGTTTACATGACAGACTGTGAAGTGAAATTATAATATTTCTTTTAATTAATTAAATATGAAAAAAATTATAATTTATCAATAATGACCGACAAAA
>JBDRPR010000094.1:0-4447 GCA_043826845.1 Bacteroidota bacterium | reverse complement strand
GTTTCAATCCACTAAAATATAAAGAAATATATAAAACAATAGTCATGAACCAGATTACCATAATATTTGCCCAATAAGTGCTGGCACTTATTCCAAAAATTTGTTTTGTAGGCGCATAAAAGTGTGCTTTCAGAAATTTCGATTCTGGTTTTCTGTATATCGGATCAATTTTTTGAAATAAATGATTTTTATATTCAACAATTCGTTCTACTTCATTTTTATTGGTAACAAACTCTGATAAACTCTCATTGTAATAATCATTCTTTTTATTGATAAATTGATCCTTCATTAAATCATTGGCTTGCTGTTCTGATATCAATTTATCTTTTTGCCGACTGGCTTCTTTGTATTTTCTTTTGTAGTAATCAGTCAGTTTATCCAGACATTCATCCAGTTTAATCAGGTCTCCGTTATTCACTTTCCCCTGATAAAAATTTTTCAGATTTTCAAAAACAAAATCAGGATTACGCTTTTGTTCATTACCTATCTCATTGCGAATTAATTCCAGGTTATTTTTTAAATCTTCCTGACGATCTTTATTATCCATATTACGCTTACAAAATGAAGATTTTTCTTTTAATGAGGATATCCAATAATCCTTTTTGAAATTTGATTCACTCATTATTTTGTCATATGGATAAAATGGTTTCTGATATGCATTCTCTTTGTACTGATACACAGCTAAAGCTTCATATGCCCATCTGGCAGTAATTATTTCACCGTACCATGGAATTTTATCAGGAGAAGAAATATCAGGATTCAATTTATCAAATTTTACGATAATTCCGCTAAGGATAATTTGTGGAATCACAAGGAACGGAATTAATATGTAAATAGTAACTGAAGTTTTAAAACTATCTGAAATATTTAATCCCATCATATTTGCAGAACTCCATGAACTGAACAAAACTAACCAGTATTGCCAGAACATCCCTTTAATTTCCATTATAGAATTACCTATAAGAACGAAAGTCAGTGCTTGTATTGCTGAGATCGCAAATAATATTACAACCTTAGACATTAAATAACTGGATCTGCTTAAGTTTAGGAATGATTCACGCTTAAGGATTTTTCGGTCCTTAATAATTTCTTCAGCACTCACAGTCAAACCAACAAATATTGCAATAATAACCGACATGAATATGTAAACAGGCAAATTGCTGTTTTCACTAAGTGAATAACCGAGATCTTTTGCCTCATCAACATTGAAATATTTTATTATATAGGCTAACGAAAATGCCAGAATAGGAGTTTCAAAAAGATTAAAAAACAGGTACTGAGTATTAGTCAGTTTAGATAAAACATCCCTGATAGTAAAAACTCTGAATTGTTTAATCCGATTTGGTATTTTGAATGAAATTTCGGGAATTCCTGATGGAATTTCTCTAACAAAAGAGGCTTCTTTCGATGTATATTCTTTAAGATGCCCATTCCATTCTTTTGGTGATGTTTTCCTCGTATGAGTCGGATTTCCATATTCATCAAGAACATGAGCTTCAACTATATTAAAGACCTGTTCAGGATTAACATTACCACAGCAATGACATTCACTTTCGTTCCAGTTAGCCTGCAATGTCCTGGATTTAAAATAAATTATTGAATCAACCGGATCCCCATCATAAATTAAATATCCGCCTGTATCCAGAATTATCAGTTTATCAAACATTTTGAAGATTTCAGAAGAGGGTTGGTGTATAACCACAAACACCAATTTACCTTTTAATGTCAATTCCTTAAGAAGGTCCATTATATTTTCTGAATCTCTTGATGATAAACCGGAAGTAGGTTCATCTAAAAATAATATTGCAGGTTCTCTAATAAGTTCAAGAGAAATATTAAGTCTTTTTCTCTGACCTCCACTAATTTTTTTGTTCAGAGGATTCCCCACTTTCATATCTTTAATCTCAAGCAGTCCGAGAGTTTGCAGCAAATTATCTACTGTTTTAATAATTTTATCATCAGTATAATTGTCAAAACATAGTTTTGCATTATAGTACAAATTCTGAAAAACTGTCAATTCTTCAATAAGTAAATCATCCTGAGAAACATGTCCAATGAGTCCTTCAATTTTTTCGCTTTCAGTATGAATATTTATTCCATTAATAAGGACTTCACCGTCAGTAGGAGGATATGCTCCATTTAATACATTTAGTAATGTTGATTTGCCGGCACCACTAGCACCCATAATTCCAACAAGTTTGCCTGATTCTTCGACAAAATTAAGCGGATGTAATCCAATTTCACCACCCTTAAACTTATATCTGACATTTTTAACTTCACACAGAGTTTTAACCTTTGTTTCATCGCTGATAAATGAAGAAACAATATCTGAAAAATAAATAGGTTTAATTTTCGGGTCACGAATTGAAGAACCCGGAGTCAACACATAAATTTTATCCTGTTGAAGCAATTGTCCATTCAGATACAATTCATTTTCGCCAAGATAGCGCATAACATGCATATTGACTGAAGAAACATGAAAGACCCATATATTCCCTTTCAGATATTCTTTATATCTGTGTTTTACTTTATCATGAGTATAATCCTTCAGATTGTTGATGATAAGCAATTTTGAAGAATTTGGTATTTCACTGAAGCTATATAATGCAAAAGCTTTTATACGATTGTATTCAACTCTTTCAATATTAAATGTGTCTGCGACAGTCTCAACAAATTCAAATTCCTGATCGGTTATTTCCTGAAAATCTGATTTAATAAACTCCAGCAGACGAAATACAACAACAATTTTTTGTTTCTGTGTAAGTTCCTCATTGATAGCAGTACAAATTTTTAGAACTTTAACACTGCTTAAAGAAATACTCTTTTTCCGTTTTTTTGTATCGCTTTGTTTTTCCTGATAAACCTGATAATATTCATCAAAAGATTTCAGGTACTGGTCAACCAACTCCTGATTAAGTTGTTGCTTAAGAAAAGACCCGACCACCTGTCTGCGTTCAGTGGGATTGCTTTCAGGTGGAGCAATTATTGCAAATAATTGCATTAATGCTTTTAAAATCCTTTCGCTCATTGATTAAAAAAAAAATCAGGCAACAAAATTTATACTTTGATGCCTGTTATATAATTATTTCAATATTTTCATTATTATTGTTTAAATCCAATCATGAGAATAGCAAAACCTGATGAAGAATTTTTGGTATCCAACTCTGCTTCAAGAATACACTCAATAGTTGAACTAAACTTAAAATCCCAGTATGGTGAATTCTCATAATTTTTATTTGTAAATAAAAGATTTCTTTCTTTATCATAAAGAGAAAAAAGCAAATTGCCCTCGGATAATCCGCTGCAAGCAATAATTCTGTACGTACTACCACCATAAAATGAAGAATGAAATTCAGCAAGTTCGTCTCCATTTAAAAGAGCTTTATACTGTTGCCCATCAGAGATGAATGGTGGCACTAAATATTGTGTACATAATTTTGTTATTTCATCTGCTTGTGATTTTGCCTGATAACTAAAAAACAGCATCAAAGAAACTATCAGGATAACAATGGATATGGTTTTTTTCATCATATAACAATTTATTTTAGGCATAAATAACCAAACATGTAAATAACTAATTCATCATCATAAAGGACATGGTTTTCAGTGTATGTTTGGTTCATAATATTTTTTATTCAACAATAAACTTACGAATATCACTAACTTTCTCAGAAATAATTTTCAATTGTTGATCTGTCATCACCAGCTCAGATTTACTGTTAATGGTAGTTAATTTATTGGCCACATCAATTGTAGGCTCTTCATATGTATAATGAATATCTATTCCGTCGAATTCATATGCCAGATCAATCAGCATATCAATCAATTCGCTAAATTCGGCTGAATTGTTATAAAAAGGCGATAAAATTTTTATCAGGTTATCTAAAGGATGTTTTTGTTCACCAATTCTGATAATCACTTCTGTATTTTTATCTAAATCAGCTATTTCAACAAGAATATACAGACTTTCAATCCATCCGCCGGCTAATATCAGTACACCATCGTCCTCTCTGCCGTTGTCTTTAAGATATTCATCTGCACGTCTGTATGTATTAGAAATAATGAACATCAACGAGTCCGTGTTTCCCATATTATTTTCAATGCTTTGAATAGTTTTTTTATCGAATGCATTTGACATATTTAATTCCTGTGCAAGTATTTTTACTGTTGAAAAATAATTTACGGCCTCAGGTGTCTGCTGATAAATATTTAAATATCCTAAATCTGCACCGTAAACGCCCATATTTAAAGCTTTTTTAAAGTTATTTGTGTAATTATGAGATCTGTTAGTAGGATTAAGAATTTCTTTATTATATTCAATGCTTTCACGTTTAATAAGATAAGAAACCTCATAAGGAGAAGGAACGCTAAATAATGTATTGTTGAATTTTATTAATGTTGTAGAATTTGAATCGATTTGAGCCTCTATTAAATTATTTATATCATT
>JBDRPR010000093.1:0-2293 GCA_043826845.1 Bacteroidota bacterium | reverse complement strand
TTCATTTCATTTAGAATATATAATTGTTCACCGTCAGGAGAAATACCGGCAATTGATATTTTTTCTGTAGAAATGTCAGATTCAATTAATAATTCAATCGGTTGAGACCATTTTCCATTATTATTTTTTGATATTAATATTTTATTCACTGAATCAGTGACAAAAAGATCATCAAACACTACATACTCTCTGGAAAAGTACATAATACTTTCATCTGCTGAAACATGAGGATTTAATTCTGACTGTTCTGTGTTTATCGGTTCCCTTAAAATGTTAATCCCTGCCGTTGAAAAATCAGATAATATAGATTCTGCATAATTGCAAATTTCAATCATCCGATTTGCGAAATCAATTTCAGGACTATTTTTTTCTGAAAGTTTTATATATCTTTCGAACTGAGCCTTAGCTTTATCAAATTCATAATTCAGATGATATAAAATACCAAGATCTTTAAATACATCACAGGGAAGAAGTCTTTCACCTTTTTTAATTGCAAATTCAAGATATGAAATACCTTTAATTTTGTCATACTTTGTATTCAAATAACATGCTCCAATATAATAATTTATTTCAAAATCACCAGGAGTAAGGCTATCCAACCTAATAAAGATTAATAATGCTTCATCAAAATGCTCATCATCAAATATTTTAACTGCATCATTAAACAATTTTTTATTATCACTCAAATTTTCCTGAGATAATAAAAAACCACTAAATGTAAGTGTGAAAAGTATGTAGATAAAAAATTTCAAATGTTTTTATCATTTAATGCAAAATAATACAAAAAAATGATTTTAATTACTAAAATCTCAATTTTATACGTAAGCAGGTACAAAAAGTTATTCTAAATAACTTTGCTGTCTATAAAAAATTATTGAAACCGGTATGAATTATTTTGTAAGTGTCTGTTTTCGCATAATGCTGTTTTGCTTTTCATTACAAACAATATGTTTTTAACACTCAGAGGTTGAAAACTTTTATTTATTATATTGAATACGAATATCATATAAAAGTACTTTAGTAAATATTGTATTTAAAATAAAACAGCATATGATTAAATCATTATCGATATTTTTTGTCATTGCAATTTTATCGTTGTCAATTTCATCTCAAAATGTAGAATTTAAAAAAAGTAACTTCTCAGATGAAGAAGGACTTAAAGAGGCTTTGAAAAATATAAAAGAAGGGGATGCATTGTTTCAGCAATCAAAACCATGGTTGTATCAAAATGCTTCAGAATGTTATTTAAAAGCCAATGAATTCAATCCCGAGAATGCTTTATTGAATTTTAAAATCGGAATATGTTATCTGTATTCAAATGACAAGGGAGGATCATTGAAATATTTTTCAAAGGCATATATACTGAATTCGAAGGTTGACCCAAAAATCGAATATGCTCTTGCTCAGGCTTATCAATATAATTCAGAATGGAATAACTCAATAAATTATTATAAAATCTATGCTGATAAGACATCAAAAGACTTGAACATTCAAAAGCAAATCAACAAAAAAATTTCGGAATGTGAATCCGGAAAAATTATTTCATCTAATCCCATTGTCAATCTGGAAATCAGTAACCTCGGTGAAATTATTAATTCCCGGTTTAACGACGGAGCACCACTGATTCCACAGGATGAAAGTATGATTGTTTTTACATCACGCAGAAAAGGGTCAACTGGAGGACAGGTAGATTTTGACCTACAGGAATATTATGAAGATATTTATTTTTCATTCAGAGATGGAGATAAATGGACAGAACCTGTGCAACTTGGAAACACTCTGAACACTTCTTCGCATGATGCCACAGCAGGACTTTCTCTTGATGGCAAGACAATGTTTTTATATAAAGGATTGAGCAATGGCGGAGATATTTTCGTGAGCAATTATATGGAAAAAGATTGGACTAGCCCAAAAGCATTGCCTGTAACAGTCAATACAACATATCACGAATCTGATGCCTGTTTATCACCTGACGAACAGATTTTGTATTTTACTTCAGACCGTGCAGATAAATCTTTAGGACAAAGCGATATTTTTTATTGTCAGAAAGACAACAACGGGGAATGGGGAGAAGCTGAAAATATTGGAAATGTAATCAATACCGAATATGATGAAAACGGAATATATATGCATCCAGACGGTAAAACAATGTTTTTTGTAAGTAACGGTCATAATTCTATAGGAGGATATGATATTTTCAAATCAGTAAAACAGGAAAATGGGTCATGGAACTATCCTGAAAATCTGGGCTGCCCTTTTAATACTCCTGATGATGAAATGGATATAATCGTTT
>JBDRPR010000092.1:0-3950 GCA_043826845.1 Bacteroidota bacterium | reverse complement strand
GCATCTGCCGTAGTAAGGATTGAAGATGAAGCATATGGCAGTGGAGTACCGGAATATGATCGTAACTCATGGTGGGATCTGATCACAAGCAGTAAAAATCATAAATTCTTTATCAATGCAAATTCAAATGATGGAGTAAATAATAACAATGTACTGACCATGACCGAAACTGGCAAAGTTGGTATTGGAACAAATGAAGTTTATGAAAAATTTCAGATTGGCGATGACTGGACATTTCATCAGGATGGCTCTTATGCAATTGCCAGAAATTTTAAATATGATGGTACAACCAAACGTATTGGGGCAGGTGAGGTTTCAATGATAAAATTTGAGGAATACGGCGACATACAGATTCAAACAGCAGGAAATGGTGATGCTGATAGTGAAATTACAACATGGAATTATAGTTTGTGTGTAAAAAATAATGGAAATGTTGGTATAGGGACTTTCAGTCCAAGCGAAGCATTAGAAATAAATGGGAAATTGAAAATAACCGACGCTTGGAGAGGAATACAGTTAGATGATTCAGGTCAGGGAGGTCATCGCTTTGATTTTATAGTAAGTCACGATAACACTATAGGAACAAATGGGGGATTTGGTATTGCTGATAAAACAGCTAGTGATGTATATCGTTTAACCATTACAAATGATGGCAATGTGGGAATTGGCACTTCATATCCTCAAAATGAGCTTGATGTAAACGGTGTAATACGATGTAAAGAATATATAGTTGAACTCGATAACTGGTTTGATAATGTATTTGAAACAGATTACAAATTAATGCCATTGAACCAGTTAAGTGAATTTGTTCTTACAAATAGACACTTACCGGATATTCCTACAGAAGCAGAAGTTCTGAATAATGGTGTTGAAATGGGGAATTTTAATGCCCTATTATTGAAAAAAATTGAAGAACTGACTCTTTACATTATTTTCCTTGAAAAAAGAATTTCGGAAATTGAAAATAAATAAGCAATGAATTTTAAAATTTATATACTATTTGCAATAATATGTTTGCTTTCTGCATCATGTGAAAAGAACGCAGTGCCAACCATTATTGAAGGAAAAGTTATTGACAAAGAAACTAAAGATCCTGTAATTGGAGCTTCTGTGGAATTGGTTATTAATAATTTTGGGTATAATGAAAGTTATGGAGGAACAAATATAAGAACCAGTACTGATAATAATGGGGATTTTAAAATAAAATTTTATGCAATTAATGAAGCTGCCATTCATGATGGAAATTCTGGTCATTACTTACTGGTTTTTTATAAAGAACCCGATTATCCATTTTGTGAACCAAATACTGGGATTTGGTACTGCACTGCCTTAAATACTTATTGTATTATTAATAATACCAAAAGAGAGATAACATATGAACTAAAAAAACCTTAAAAATAAATTAGTAGATAATGAAAAATATAATAAAACAAAATAATTTGAAATACTTAATTACATTTATTTGCCTTATAGGTATTCTGCAAATTAGCGCACAATCTCTTTCAATTAAAGAAAAATATGATAGCGAGAAAGATATGTATAATTACTATAATTATACAGATGGGAATGTAATTACCAATCCTAATGGACTTGGTGATGGATTATCTTACATTTTAGAATCACTATTACAAATGTACAAAACAACAGGAGATAAATCCTACCTAATAAAATTAGTAAATCATATTATTCAAATTCAGGAAATAAGAGGAATTTATGATTTCAATAAAGATTCTTGTGGCGGATATACTGTAATTTCTCCTTTGGCTTTTTCTCCTTGTGTATATCAAAACGGATTAATATTATGGCCTATGGCTCATTTTGTTTATCTTGTAAAAATTGAAGAAAATGATATTTTATATGATCTTCCTCTATATCAGACAGGTAAAATACTTAATAACAATTTTAACTTGAATTTCAACACTTTTGGTGAATTTGCCGACTGGCTTCAAAATCGTGTGCATGAATCAATGATATATTTTGTAATGGCATATTGGATTACTGATAATAATTATGGATTTCGTCAACCAAAAAATCATGGACTTGATATGGAAGTCAGACCTTTCGCATTAAATAAACAGTCATGCATGGGTGTTTCTTTGTATTATTTAGGCAGAAGTTATCAAAACAGCAGTAGTGAATTATCATTAATTTTCTTATCTAAAGCAGCAAGACTTGCAGAATTATTTAAAACAACAAGAGAAGAAAAGCGTCCAAATTATTTGAATTTATGCTGGCCTCCTGAAGTTTTTAATATTGATGTACTTGAAAATTACAACAATTCATATATATGGAAATATAATGGTTGGAGGGATTATACTTGTAATGAGTTCAACGAGGATAAAGTATACTATGATAATATTAGTCATGGAGCACAAACCATGATTTTTCCTTTAGCAATTAATAACGAACTGTCATTAAATAATATAATGTTGTTTGATGATTCGGATATGTTAAAATTTAGAAATACTTTTACTAAAATTGTTTTTGCAAATCAGTATAGTGAAAATTGTCCTGATATACATGTTTCGGTTAATGGAAGTGACAGGAATGAAGAATATACTGATCCCACTTACTCAGTTTTAAATTATTATAGAATCAGATCATTTTCATGGATGCCTCTTTACAAATTTGATGATCTTGGCAGTTCTCCAAATGTTTATGATATTGTTATGGATGTTTATTCAAATAATCAATGTTGGGGAGGTGATATTTATACAGGGGCAGATTATTGTGGCTTATCTCATATAGTTACAGCTCAATGGGATAAAGAATGTCCTGATTTAACACTTTATAATAGAAAAGTGGAATACGATCAAAACTTTTTTGCTAAACATAATTTGACAATTGATCCTGCTGCAGATAATTCTGTGAATCTGAATAACGAGTCATTTGCTGATCCTGTAATATATACTGATGAATTTACTATTGAACCAAATACAGTAGTTGAGATGAAAGCAGGGAATAAAATTGTTTTAAAACCGGGTTTTCATGCAAAGGCCGGTTCCAAAGTACATGGTTTTATTGACCAATCATTGTGCACCGGGAGTTATACAAATAAAGGAATGTTAACTGATAATAGTTATTCAAATAATGATGATGCAGATTTTGAAAATATTACAACTGATAAAAACTCAATCAATTCAAATGAACAAAATATTAATAAAAAGGAAATTAGTTTTAAAATATTTCCGAATCCGAACAATGGGCGGTTTATTCTAAAAATTTCAGATTATAATGATGCTCCCTACAATTTGAAAATAACGGATGTGCTTGGAAACAGCATTTATTCGCAATCAAATATTATTTCACAGGAATATGAAATTAACATATCTGACAAATCAAAAGGATTGTATGTCATTTATTTAAATTATAAGGAGAATGTTTTTAAAGAAGTAATAATTATTAATTAATACATGGTTACTCTGCTAACAAAAAAGTGACGATTTATGCATACTGTAATAAAAATAATGCTTGTTGTTTCTATTTGCGGTCTTATGTTTAATCAGGCATATAGCCAGGAAAAAAGTGATTCAATCCACAATGTTCAAATTGATTCAATTATTATTTATCCGAAAAACTCATACTATGTTGAATTATTAGGAAATGGTATTTTATATTCTTTAAATTACGAAAGAATGATTTATCAGAAAAATAAAATGAAATTATCAGCTCGCATCGGGATTGAATCATGTGAATTTTTAAGATTTTCTATCCCTGTTGAATTCAATTGTAATATAGGAAAAAGAAAGAAAAATCTTGAATTTGGATTAGGTTATAATCCATTTAATGATGATCTTTTTGCTATTGATGAAGCCCGTTCTTTATTAAAAACTTCCTTTTTCACTTTAAGGATTGGATACAGATATCAGGGAAGCAAAGGGTTTTTATTCAGATCAGGACTATTATTTATGACTCCATCATATTATTTAATTTATTATGAATATTACTGG
>JBDRPR010000091.1:0-2071 GCA_043826845.1 Bacteroidota bacterium | reverse complement strand
CAAAATGAAACACATTGATTTTGTCATAAAATTTGCATAAAAGGCAAATTTTCCGCCAAAATCATTGTGGGGTTTCTCATAACCCTGTGTTGCATTCGTTTCACTCATTTGCACGGGGGTATTTATATTCGACTCCTTCAGAGTCGTGCAGTTTCATTTTGCGAAATAAAGCTGCAATCAGTTGAATTACAATTACCGGGTCAGGAGTTCTGAGTTTAGTTAACGAATTTTGATTTCATAAATCTTAAATCGTTAACTATGACATAAATCTTGTTAATAAAATTTTATGTATATTTACAGCAATATGTTTTTTTTTATAAGCCAAAATTAAAATTATTATGAAAAACAGTTATTTATGTCCTAAGTGCAATGGCTACCTAAATGTCGGAGAAGATATAATTTTTTCTGTTAAAACAAAAAGCAAGGATGTTGGATTGATTATATTGAGTATGAAACTTGGTGATTATTCTGCCAGAAACAATCCGAAATTCAAGTATAAAAGTGGTGAGCGGGTAGATTTTTTCTGCCCGATTTGTCATGCAAATCTTGCTGCAAAAAATATAAACGAAAATCTTGCTAAAGTAAAAATGGTTGATGATGAAAACAATGAATTTACTATTGTGTTTTCAGGTATTGCCGGAGAAAAGTGTACTTATAAAATAAAACAAAATATTGAAGCTTTTGGTGAAGATTCAAAAAAATATATGAAATATCTCCATCTTGGTAGTATGTAGTTTTATTCAGACATAGTTTGTCACTTCAATTTTTCATGGTCATTCTTCTTTATGAAATTCTCAGGAATAAGCTTAAATTCCCATCCTTCTTCATCATTCACCTGTATCAGAAATTCGCAACTGAGACAATCCATTAGTTTATGGGCAAAGGTACCTGTGACATTTCCGTTGCAATATGTTCCGGCAATCATCCAGCATATCCTTCCACCATTAATCCCATTGTTTAATCCATCAAAGTCATTTGTAAAACACACAGGGCATACACCAAGTTCTTCAGCTTTTTCTCCTCCCTGTTCTCTTCCACATTTAAGAACTTCCCAGCAATTTTTTCTTCCCATATTTTTTCCAATAAAATGATTAGGTATAGGCGCTTAGATCGCACAAATAAAAAAATATTTATATCTTTGTCAAATGCTGACAAGGGAAAGGTTTACAGGAGTGAATTCAATAAAGTTCAACAGAAGGTTTAAAGATGACGATGACTGCTATAAATATTTAGCATCAATAAAATGGATTGATGAAAATTTCTTGTGTAGAAAATGTGGAAGTGATAAATATTGTAAAGGTAAAAAACCATTTTCTAGACGTTGTATTAAATGCAGATATGATGAGAGTCCAACATCAGGAACAATGTTTGACAAATGTAAATTTTCCTTATTGATAGCATTTCACATTGTATTTAAAATCAGTACAAAAAAGAAAGGTATGTCATCAGTAGAACTTTCCAGAGAGTTTGAATTACGACAGAAAACATGCTGGGAATTTAAATGGAAAATTCAACAAGCAATGCAGAGTAGTAAGCAATATCCATTAGAAGGAGACGTCAATGTTGATGAGTTTTTCATTGGTGGACCAGAGGAAGGGAAAAGAGGAAGAAGCAAAGGGAAAAAGAGATTAGTGGTTGTGGCTGCTGAAAATGTAAATGGAGGAATAGGGAGGGCGTATGCTAAAGTAATTGAAGCTGCTTCAGCAAAAGAATTTAAACCATTTTTTGAATCACATATTGACAAAACAGCAAGAGTGATAACAGATGAATGGAACGGATATATTCCATTAAAAAAAGACTATCCAGCATTAATGCAGATACCTTCAAATGAAGGCAAGAATTTTTCCGATTTACATTTACACATAATGAATTTGAAAGGATGGTTGAGAGGGATACATCATCATTGTAGTAAAGAAAGATTACAAGGATATTTAGATGAATTTCATTATAGGCATAATCGAAGGAATAATATGGACACAATATTCGATTTGCTTATCAAAAGAATGGTTGAAAATCAACCAAAGCGAATAAATTCAATGGATTTGAAGTGATACCTAAACGCCTATACCTA
>JBDRPR010000090.1:0-15674 GCA_043826845.1 Bacteroidota bacterium | reverse complement strand
GAAGAAGAAATTAGAAAACAAGTTCTTCTTGCTATAAATGAGGCTGATATTATTCTTTTTCTGGTTGACGTAATGAGTGGAATCACTGATTTGGATGACGCAGTTGCAGGGCTTCTGAGAAAATCAGGAAAAAAGGTTTTTCTGGTTGTAAACAAGGTTGATAATTCTCAGAGAGAGTATGAGTCACAGGTTTTTTATAAATTCGGATTGGGGGAAATTTATTCCATTTCTTCAATAAACGGAAGTGGAACCGGCGATTTACTTGATGATGTTGTAAAATCTTTCACGAAAGAATCAATAGAAGAAGAAAATGATGACATCCCAAAATATGCAATAATCGGACGGCCAAATGTGGGCAAATCTACTCTGTTGAATACTCTGATAGGAGAGGAGAGGAACATTGTGACACCGATTGCAGGAACTACGAGAGACAGTATTTTTACTCTATATAATAAATTTGGACACAATTTTTATCTTATTGATACAGCAGGGATAAGAAAAAAAGCAAAAGTTACCGAAGATCTTGAATTTTATTCAGTAATGCGCTCCATACGTTCCATTGAAAAATCTGATGTTTGCCTGCTTATGATTGATGGAACTCAGGGTTTGGAAGCTCAGGAAATGAACATTTTTAGTCTTGTGATAAAGAACAGAAAAGGTGTTGTTATTTTGGTTAACAAATGGGATATTGTTGAAAAAAATAATAAAACCACAAAGGAATATGAAGCGCAAATTAAAAGCAAACTGGCTCCTTTTAACGATATTCCTGTAATGTTTATATCTGCTATTACAAAACAACGTGTACATAAAGTTTTGGAAGTCGCCAATGAAGTTTATCACAACAGGATTAGAAAAATTAAAACATCGGAGCTAAACAAGGTTATGCTTGAAGTAGTTGAGGCTTATCATCCTCCTGCAAATAAAGGGAAACAGATTAAAATCAAGTTTGTGACTCAATTACCAACTCACGCTCCTTCTTTTGCATTTTATTGTAATTTGCCTCAATATATTAAAGATCCATATAAACGTTATCTTGAAAATCAGATGAGGAAAAAATTTAATTTTTCAGGAGTTCCCATTCAAATCTTTTTTAGAAATAAATAGTTTTTGTATTTTTGATTTATGAAATTTAGCCCACAAATATTATTTTTCTTATTTGCAGTTTCATTTATTATTATATGCTGTAAAAAGCCTGTATCATATCCTGAAACACCTTCAATAAAATTTGAAACTTTTGAAATCAGGGATTCTGTTGATTTGCTTGGTAACAATCTGAAATACGGTATGTTAAAATTTTCTTTTATTGATGGAAACGGTGATATAGGATTGAACCCTTCGGATACCTTTGCCCCATATGATTCTTCAAGCATTTATAGTAACAATCTTTTTATTGAATTATACGAATATAAAAATGGTTCATTTGAAATTGTTGACCTTGAAATTCCATTATATTACAGAATTAAGCCACGCTTCGAAAGTATCGGTCAGAATAAGGTGTTGAAAGGTTTTATTTTAACAAAAATGGAATATTCCGACTATTTTTTATCTCTTTTTGACACAATTAAATACAATTTTTATATATATGACAGGGCACTGAATAAAAGTAATACCGGTGAAACAGGTATTATTTATCTTCATTGATTTTAATCTGAAAAAAAATCAAATCCCAAGGAAAACTCAGTCAGTTTAACTATATGCTACGCATAATTTATCTGTATGACTTCAGTAAATCAGAAAAATTTATTGCGAAAATTATTGCATGATCTTTTCTGATATTAATTGAATTTAATTGCCTTTATAGGAGATATTCTCGATATGATCATTGAAGGGATTATCATCATTGCAAAAGTAGCAATTAATGTTCCCACATTTAAAAGTAGTAAATGAATGATATTAATATTTACCGGAACAGTATCAACATAGTAAGATGCAGAATCAAGTTTTAATACTTCGGTATATTTTTGCAAAAGACATATAATTATTCCTATTGTATTTCCCCATATCATACCTTTTGCAATCAGAAAAACCGCATTATACAAAAATATTTTTCTTATACTGAAATTTTCCGCACCTATGGCTTTTAATATCCCTATCATTCTGGTTCGTTCAAGAATGATAATAAGCAAACCGGAAACCATGTTAAATCCTGCTACTGTTGTCATTAATATGAGAATTACCCATACATTTGTATCAAATAAACGCATCCAGTCGAAAAAGTGAGGGTACTTTTCAATAATAGATTGAATCTTTAGTTTTGAACCATCTTCATAAAATCTGAAACCTGCTTGTCTTCTGACAATTTCTGTCATTTCATCAATCTCATTATAATTATCAATCAACACTTCAAAACCACTGATCTGATTTTTTGTCCAGTCATTCAACTTTTGAACATGCCCGATATCAGTAATAACAAAAATATCATCAAATTCTACCAAGCCTGTTTTATATATTCCTGAAACAGAAAATTTTCTTGTCCTTGGTGGGTCTTGAATAAAATATGCAATAAAATCATCACCTACAGTAAGATTCAACATAGAAGCGATAGATTTTGAAATCAAAACATCATTTGTTTTTAAAGTGTCATTAACACTAAAACATTTACCTTCAAAAAGATTGTCAGAAAAGAAAGACCAGTCAAAATCAGGTCCTACACCTTTAAAAACTACTCCCTGTATTTCATTGTCGGTTTTAATTATACCTGCTTTGGTAGCAAATATTTGTACATGATTTATTCCCTCAATTTCAGATAATTTTGGGTAAAAATCCTGATTTTTATCTATGGGAATTGATTCAAATGAATAATTTGCATCATAGTTTGTTATCTGAATATGAGATCCGAAACCAATAACCTTGTTTCTAATTTCTTTTTTAAATCCTGAGACAACAGCAAGAGCAATTATCATAACAACAATACCTAACGCAATCCCCACAACAGCAATATTAATAATAGGTTTGCTGAAACGATTGTCCGATCCTTTCCCCCTGAAAATTCTTTTGGCTATAAATAGTTCAGTATTCAATAAAAGTGAAATTTGTAGGATGTAAAATTAATAATTTATTTAAACAAGACAGGAGTTAATTATATTTGCAGTCGGAATATTAAATTATATTAATTTTTAAATCAGTTATAATGCAAAGATTATATTTTATCGTAGCAATAGTAATATTTACTTCAATTGCCTGTAAAAATGTTTCTTCGTCTGAAAGTGCCGTTTCTGATAAAGACAGTTTAATAGTTTTTGCCATCGACAGCATTGATCTTAAGGTTATTACCGGAGCTGAAAGAACCAAAATATTTCTACCTTATCTGGAGAATAAATATGTTGCCATTGTATCCAATCAGACATCGATGATTAATAATTATCATACTGTTGACAGCCTTATAAGTATGGGAGTTAACCTGATAAAAATATTTTGTCCTGAACACGGTTTCAGAGGAGATGCTGATGCAGGTGAGATAGTTAAAGATTATGTCGATGAAAAAACCGGACTGAAAGTTGTTTCATTATACGGAAATAATAAGAAACCGACAAATGAGCAATTGAGTGATATTGATGTAATTATTTTCGATCTTCAGGATGTAGGTGCACGATTTTATACATACATTTCAACTTTGCACTATATTATGGAATCCTGTGCGGAAAATGATATTGAGTTGATTATTTTCGATCGCCCAAATCCTAACGGTTTTTATGTTGACGGACCGGTTCTGGATATGAAATTTACTTCATTCGTAGGCATGCATCCTGTTCCTGTTGTTCATGGAATGACTATTGGAGAATATGCTCAGATGATAAATGGTGAAAAGTGGCTTAATGACAGTATTCAATGTAAATTGAAAGTGATAGCATGCGAAAATTATGATCATAAAATGAAATATGAACTTCCTGTGAGGCCATCTCCAAATCTGCCTAACTCTCGATCTGTGGAATTGTATCCTTCATTATGTTTGTTCGAAGGAACAGATATCAGCGTTGGTAGGGGAACAGAAATGCAATTTCAGGTAATTGGCCATCCAAAACTTAAAGATGTTGCTGATATGAATTTCTCGTTTATTCCTTCACCAAATGCAGGCGCAAAAAATCCGGTTCACAATGGTAAAAATTGTTACGGATATGATTTGAGAAGTAAGGAAGAAGAATTTTCTGATACTGCAACCTTGAATCTTAATTATTTGTTATATGTTTATGAAAAATTTCCTGATAAGAAAAACTTCTTTCTGAAAAATAATATGTTTAACCTGCTTGCAGGTAATGATATTCTAAAACAGCAAATTATTTCAGGTAAAACTGATGATGAAATCCACTTGTCATGGAAAGCGAATCTTGAAAAATTTAAAAAAATCAGAAAAAAATATCTGATTTATAAAGACTTTGAATAATTGCATTTTTTTGAAATATCCTTTTTTTACAAATCATTTTCTTGTGCCTGTGCAATGAAAAAATAATTATTACCATACCACAATAGTATCATAGGTCACATAGGTTTCACATAGATTGTCTGATTTAATATTGCCGGTGCGCTACACCTCATTCCCTCTTTATGTGATTTTTTAAAGATATTGCAAGTGCTCTGCACCTTATCATATCCAAAGATAAAGAGACATCAAAAATCAATAATCAGCAATAAACTACCGATAGCCATCGGTACGTCAATCAGATTTCGTAAAGTTGAAATTGGTTCTTGGGCCTTGACACCGTAAGCAGTAGGCAGTAAGCAGTTGGCATTGACAGGGATAGTAGGCAGTTAATTCATAACAGGGATATAAATACTATTTTGGAATAAACTTTTCTGGGGAATTAATCATACTTCCTAACATACATCCGATTTCCTCATATTCAGAACAAAGTTTATCTCTTATTTCCAGACTAATATATTTGCAGTCGTATGAAAAGTTAAGCCAGATTTGTGTCTCTGTACATTCTCCATCAGCATCTGTCATCTTGCTTGTAAAGTGTTTAGGATATCTTCTTTTCCTGTAACCTTCTCCAATATTTACAGCTACTGAGCGTGATGACCTTCTAATCTGATCAGTCAATGAATATTTTTCTTCTTTTGGAAAAGCTTTTGTGATTTCATAAATTTCCATTGCACACTTATAAGAAATCTGAAATACCTTCAAGTCCTTATAACCATTACTTTTCATGTGTTTATTTTTTTATTTTTTAAATTATTGTCACATGGAATGCCCTAATAATCATATCGGTTTGTGATAAATTTTTATCATGGGCATTTCATATAAATATTTATTTCTAAAAAAGAAATTAAATTAATGTCTTAAAACAATAAACTGCCAACAATCCTGTCACTGCCAACTGCTTACTGCCAACTATCTTCTTTTTTTAAACGAGCCCTTATCCTTCCGCCCTTTATAATCTTTTTTTTCAGATTGATAACCCTGTTTTTCTTTATATGGAACAGATTTATCTGATTTGTGAATATCCGGTTTTGAAAGTTCAACAGATAATTTATAACCTTTCAGGCTGGCGCCTTTAAATGAATCCAAAATTTCATTTTCATAATTGCTTTCCACCTCAAAAAATGAAAATTTCTTCATTATATCAATCTTACCAATAGTGATATCTCTGTTTCTTGTAAAATCATTTATCATACCGATAATATTATTAACACCAACTTCATTATTTGATCCTACGTTAATGAAAAACCTCGAAAATTTTCTGCTTGAAGATCTTCTTTCAGAATATCCTTCGTGCTTCTGATCTCCACGGTTATTATCACGGGTTTTACGGTCCCTGCGAGGTCTGCTATCTGATTCATAGCGACTGCTTGAGCTCACTTGTACATTGAGGTCGGAAGAATTCTTATAATAAGTAAGAAAACGATTAAACTCAATAGAAACAAAATGTTTTATCAGGTCATCACGTTCGAGCCAGTTAAGTTTTTTATAAATATCAGGAATAAATTGTTCTATTTGAGTTTCATCAACCTCCACTTTTTCAACCTTATCAATAAAATTAAAAAGTTGTTTTTCACATATTTGTTTTCCTCCGGGAACAGGTTTATGTTCAAATTTCTTTCCTGCAAGTTTCTCAAGTTCTTTAATTTTGCGAAATTCCCTGCTATGAATTATAGTCATCGCAATTCCTTTTTTCCCTGCTCTTCCTGTTCTTCCGATTCTGTGAATATATATATCCAGATCATCAGGTAGATTATAATTAATTACATGGCTAAGATCATTTACATCAAGCCCACGTGCAGCGACATCGGTAGCAACAAGCAATTGAAGAGTCTTCATGCGAAAACGATTCATAACATGATCGCGTTGTGCCTGAGAAAGATCTCCATGAAGTGCATCAGCGTTATAACCATCACCTATTAATTTATCTGCAACATCTTTTGTTTCCTGACGTGTACGACAAAAAACCAAACCATAAATATTTGGATTTATATCAGCAATCCTTTTTAAAGCTTCATAACGGTCTTTTGCACTGACCATATAATAAATATGTGATACATTTTCTGCTCCGACATTCTTCTTGCCTATAGTAATTTGCTCAGTATTATGCATATACTTTTCTGAAATTTTGCGGATTTCATCCGGCATAGTTGCTGAAAAAAGCAAGGTTTGTTTTTCAGTCGGAGTATCTGCAAGAATACTGTCAAGATCCTCCTGAAAACCCATATTCAGCATTTCATCAGCTTCATCAAGTACCAACCATCTTATATCTTTAATCTTAAGAACTTTTCTGCGAATCAGGTCATATACTCTACCGGGAGTTCCCACAACAATATGGGTTCCTCTTTTTAATTTTCGAATTTGAGTTTCAATGCTTGCACCACCATATACTGCAGTAACCTCAAAAGTCTTAACAAACTTTGCATAATTTTCTATATCATTGGTTATTTGCATACACAATTCACGCGTAGGGCATAAAACCAGTGCTTGAACTTTATCAGACTGTATGTCTGTCAGTTGAATCAATGGTAAGCCAAATGCAGCGGTTTTACCTGTCCCGGTTTGAGCCAGTGCAATCAGATCATGTGAATTATTTAATAATACTGGTATTGTTTTTTCCTGAACCGGTGTAGGTTCTTCAAAGCCAAGCTCAGTAATTGCATGAATTAATTCCGGATTTAGTCCTGTTTCTTTAAATGTTATCATATTGTTCCCATCTTTACTCCAGCCCGACAAAAACATTTATACAGCCCGGAAATTTTTTTAGGGTACAAAGATAGTCATTTTTATTATATTAATGATGAAATAGTTAGTTACCGAAGTATTTTTCTGGCAAATGCAACTGTAAAGTAAGACATCATGAAAACACCTACAAACCCCTCTATATCTGAAACGTACCGAAGAAAACCAACTGGAGAACAATCTCCATAACCTATAGTAAAATAAGAAACACCACTATAATAAAATGTATCCCAGAATCTTGTCCATAAAGAAGCATCCTCTGCTATACAATTTATGTAAGTATCTACAAAAAACGGCAATAAAAACTGAATGAATGTGAGAAAAAATATTGAAAAAACAACAGAGATTAAAACCCTGGTTGGGGATGTGGCATAAAGTCCCATTCTGTCAAAAATCCAGAGTTTGAACCAATAGGACGGGTATCTCCAGAGTTTTGAAATTTTTTTCTTTTCGATAGATTCAGTCAGAATCGCTTTTGCTTCATTTCTTTTAAATTCAATATATGCTCGGTCTTCATCGTCATATTTACCAGTCATATTAAAATTTTGTTTCAGGATTCTGAATTGCTCCGCTTTTACACGAAAAGATGTTTTTTTCTGTTTATTAATCAATTCCTTAATTCTGTTTTTCCTCCAATCAACATAAATATGCCCAAGAATTCTTAAACCTGAAAAATTGATCATGTGAATATCAACGGGGTGTTCATAGGGAGTTAAATCAACAATATCACGAACAATGCAATCTGAAAGATCGAGATATTTGCAATAGGAAACACGAAAATCACAGTAATTATTCAAATGACAGGAAATTATCTCTATTTTATTGAACTTTGATTGTGAAAAATAAAAATTTCCGGTTCCGAATTCACTGTTATTAAATGCTATATCAGCATTCTGCATTTCACACAATTCAAAATTAATCCTTCCGTCACCAAAAATTGTTTTTGTAAAAGTGAGTTTTCCTGCATTGAGCTGAATCCCTTCAAAGTCTATATCTCCATTACCAAAAACAGCACGATTAAAGTTTACTTTTCCAATACCAAATTCAACTTTACGGAAATCTACTTTTCCATTTCCGAATTCTGTTCTCTCAAATGAAATGTCATCAGTCCCAAAAATAGCGTAATGAAAATCAATCTTTCCATCTCCAAATCTGGCAACTTTAAAGCTTGTTTTACCATCGTTGAAATTGGCATTTAAAAAAGAAACATCCCCATCACCAAAATCAGTATTCACAAATGAATTTGTTCCTGGACCAAAATCTACAAATTCAAAATCTATGTTGCCATCACCGAATTTTGCATTTTTGAATTCAACATTACCATTCCCAAATACAGATTTTGAAAAATTTACATTTCCCTTATTAAAATTACAATATGCGAAATTAATTTCTCCATCGGGGAAACGACATTCATGAAAATTTGCATCTCCACTAATAAAATTTGCTTTTTCAAAGTTTATGTTTTCTCCTATAAATATTGAAAATGAAAAATCGGTACAGATTTTCGAATCAAATATGGTCTGATTTGCACTGAAATTTTTTAATTCAACTTTAGATTCAGCATGCAGACTTCTTGATTTCCTGTATGACTTTAATGAAAAATTCTCTATGTAACATTCATCCAGATTGATATCATGGTTCATGTCAATCATCTTGTAAACATCTTCAGCATCAAGATATGCTTTTTCTATATATGCAATTTCTCTCTTATTGTCATCATAAAACATAACCGCGGCGGTACTCTCATATTCTTTGCCGTCATTTGTCTTATAGGGAGTTAAAGATGTTTTTACTTTATGGATACTGAAATTGATCATTATATAAATGAATAAAAAATTTCGTCGCTAAATTAATAAAACATCTTAATATAATGATTTTTTAAAACAATCTATTTTTTTTCAGGCTGTTTCAAGTTAGAAAATAATATAATGACTAACCCTAAATGATATCAAATTAATCATCGAATGGACGTATATCGACTGCTTTTATCTTACTAAAGAAATAGTAGCATTATGATCAAATACTGCCGATTTTTTTGCGTCAGATGAATTGAATAATTCAACAGTTACAGAATATATATAAACCCCGGCATCTAAAGATTTACCATTTTGATTTCCACTCCAGCATTTATTTATTTTATCGGTTTCAAAAACTATTTGACCCCAGCGATTATATATCTGCATTTCAAAGGCTTTAATAAGTGATTCATCAAGTGACCAGATATAATAACATTTTTCAGTAATATTTTTTTCAATAGAGATAGTGTTGTAAATAACAATATTATTGGCGATTGTGTCTGGATTTGAACCGTTCTTAGCGAATATATCACAAACTATCATCAACGATATTACAGTAATAAAAAGATTTTCTATTCTCATACTTTTATATTTTATTTTCTGCAAAAAAGCTTATACGGACAATATTCACATATTTTTAAATCATCAGTTACTTGTGTGAAAGAAACTTCAGGATTAAATATATCAGTAACAGTTTCTATGACCTTATTTTCAAAATCAGTTACAAACGCGTTGAAATTATCTACAGGTATGCTTTTACCTCTTTCTGGATTATGTTTTATTGCAAAATCAGTATCTTCACTATAAAGGTTTTTAACCTGAATAATTCCTGGATGAATATTAGAATCTGTGTGATTGTTTTTGATGAATAGATAGCTATATACAAAAGTCTGAAAAACAGCTTTATTTCGTTTTGAATTTCCGGATTCAAAAAGCGATTCCATAGTTTTATAGTTCAACTTGTCATTACCGGTTTTATAATCCAGAATCCTTATACAATTATCCTTTTTATCAATCCGGTCAATTTTTCCTGAAAAATTAATCTTTTTCTCTTCTCCATTTAATATTACAGGCAGACTATATTTATATTCTGATTCAAGTCCAATAATTGTAAATGGAGTATATTGTGCATCTTTTTCAATCATTTGCCTGATGTAAACTAAAATTATTTCATAAAAAAGGATATTTTTCCCCTTCAACGGCTCATCTTGTCTTACATCTTTAAAATAGTGTTTGTTAAACGAAAATATTATCGCATCATGAATAAATTTATCATTATTTCTGATGCTTTCAAAATCAGATTTATCCAGCGTTTTTCCAATAAGGTTTTTGTATATTTCATGAATTACTTCATGAAAAAGATTTCCAAGCAACTGATTATCTACATCCTCGGTGATTTCATCCGGTTCTTTTAATCCTGCAATATATCTGAAATAAAACTTTAAACTGCAATCAATATAGGTATTTATAGCACTTGGCGATAATTTTAACTGGTCAGAATCTAACGACAAATATCTTTTCAGACGATCAGTTATATTACTGGATTTATTTACAGAAATTAAGTTTTCAACAGGATTGTCTATCGGAATATTCACTATTTTATCATTTATTTTTAAACCAAGTTCAAACATTAGTTGATTTACAAATCTGCTTTTTTCTCCATTATTAAAATCTGATCCGATTGAATAAACAAGATGAATATTTTCTGCACGCTGAATAAGGCGATAAAAAGCATGAGCAAAAATTGCCTCCTGATGCTCTATAGTCTGCATCCCAAAACCTTTTCGGAGGTTATACGGAATAAATGAGGAAGAAACAGATGTGGATGGAAGTTTTCCTTCATTTAGCGATAAGACAATTATGTTTTTAAAATCCAAAACCCTTGTTTCAAGCAAACCCATTATCTGAAGACCGGCAAGAGGTTCTCCCTCGAATGGAATTCTGAGATTTTTAATCAGATGAGAAAATATTTTCCAGTAAATATTTAGTGATATAACGCTTTCATAATTAGCAATGGCATTACTAATCCTGTTAAACAACAAATAGAAATGATAAATATATTCATTTTCAACATCATGCTTATCCTCTACAGAATTTAATTTATTAATCTCATGATAGATATGGAGTAAAATTTTCTGAATATATTCCGATATATTTTCTGCTTTTTCAACATAACAAAATATAAGTTTATATATTGTTTCAGACTGAATGTCAGATACATTAATATACAATTTATTTTTCCTAACAATCTCGTTAATCAACTTGTCATTAGAAGCTATCTGAGAAATGTACTGGTGATTCAATATATTTAATACATTTTTATAATACAACCTGTTTTTGTTTTTTGATTTCAACAGATAGACTTGCAGATCAATAATATTTTTTATCAATCCGGCTAATGGAGTATCTTTAACAGGATAACCCATCGTGATATTGTATTCATCAATATTTTGAGGTAAAGAATAGATTAGTGGAATAAGAAGGCCTTCATCGCCGAGTATTACAGCAGTTTGATTATGCTCTTTTTTATCAATGCCATTTAAAATTTCTTCGCAAATTTTAACCTGTGCAATCTCAGAAGAAGCCGAATATGCATTAATATTCTTTGGTTTTAATAATGCATCAAAACATGTTAAATCAGGTGGGGGAAAATTTTTAAGATTGTTTCTCAGAAAATATCCAGCCTGGTGATATGTATTTTTGATATAGTAATTGTCATAATCCCAAAAGAAAGCTGCTTTTTTCTCTTTTTTAAAATATTCAAAAACTAATTCCTCGCATTTATTTAAAGCATTAAATCCTAAAAAGATGATTTTGCTATAATTGCATGATAATCCCTCATTTTTTATCTGATCAGCAACCTTCCTGTATATCATCCCTTCGTAAGCGATTTTTTTATCAAGCAGAACAGCATTAAAATTTTTATATAGTTTTGCTAAAATCTGCCAGATACTGATGAAATCCTCTTTGTTTTTTGAGAGTTTTTCTGTTTGTACATTATTCCAAAATCGTTTAATAATCTCCAATTGCTCATCGGTAAGATAGTTGAATGTTTTTTCAATTTCCTTTACCGCTTTTAAATTAGAAAAAAGATCATCAGGATTTATCAGATATTTATCAATATCATCAAAATCATTAATCAACAATTCTCCCCAATAATAAAAATCATCAAATGTTTCATTTCCGGGTTTTAATGTTTTGTAAACATTAAACAGATGGTAATTGAGAACGAAATTATCGGCAACTGTCAGATCTGTATAATTCTGAATGAAAGAATTTATAGTAAACATACCAGGCATCCAGACAGGTTTTGATATCAATTCTGACATATACTTTGAGAGAAAAACTCCGGCTCTTTTGTTAGGATAGATAATGCATATATTGTGCAATTCAGAAATATGATTCTTTAAAATATATGCTGATATTTCCTTTAAAAAATTTTGCATATCTCTTAAATTTCAACAATTAAATTATCAATCACATACCATATATAACCCCTGACTTTCGTATAACCCATCTGACCTAAAATTTTACAGTATTTTTTAACCTGCTCATTATATGACACATTCTGTTCGCCAAACTTATAATCAATAACCTTAACCAAATTATTATTTAACAATACCCTGTCCGGACGCTTTTGGATATTATCAGGAAGTAATATTGATGCTTCTGTTAATACATTGTTAGTTTCCGAAAACCATTCCTTTACAATAGGGTTTTTAAATGAATCCTTTATAACTGTCAATATTTCATCAATTTCCTGATCAGGAATCAATCCTTCTGAAGCAGCATGTCTTACAGCAAATTCAATATCCTTTTCATATAAAATCCTTTCGAAAATTGAATGCAAAACACTTCCTTTGTTGACATTATGTTTCTGTTTTTCTGTCAGACTAAAAAATTCTTTGCTGTATTTCTTGATCTTTATTGGTTTATCCGAACTATTGGTATAGTACTTATTAATACATATATCCTCATTATGTACATGTTCATTTATTTGTGGTATATCAGTCGAAATTTCAAGAAAGTTTTCTTCAGTATTATAAAATTCATTCAGTTTGTAAAAATCATTATTTTCCGAAATATTCTGATTACCAATAATAAATTTCAGAAGACTTCCTGTTGATTTTATTTCTTCCTTAACCTTCAATTCAGGAGAAACCGTTATCAGAATATCAATTGCTCTGGTAAAAGCAACATACATCAGGTTCAGATTATCAATGTAGGCATCAAGTTTTTCGGATATATAATCATTCTTAAAAATAGTATTTCTCAAGTTTGAAGAATAATTAACAGGAATGATTGGAAGTGCATCAAAAGGATGTTTATTGGTTTTACACCACAAAATATTATTAATATGTGGATCATGGTTTAAATACCAGTCACAAAATGGAATAATTACCACTTTAAACTCGAGTCCTTTTGCTTTATGAACTGTAATAATTCTCATTGCATCAATGTCATGTGAGACCGAGATACTCTGCTTAATTCCTGTGCTTTCCCACCATTCAATAAAACTGTGCAGATCGGAAGTATTATCAGAAACATATTTCTGAACAACATTTTGAAATCCTATGAGATATATTACATCTTTCTCTTTTGTGTCCAATGAAAAAATGGAAATTATTTTTTCAACCATTTCATAAAGAGAATGTTTTTTAATTTTTTCATAATTCTCACTGAACTCAGGTGGCAAATTTTCTATAAAGTAGTCAGGATTTTCAGCTATTTTTCCAATCGTTTCGTGGATACTTTTATTCTGATTCAGAAAATATAAAATATATGCTTTATTTATCAGGTTATCTGGATGCAGAAAAAAATTCAACACAGAAAGGACAAACTGGACCGTATCTGAATTTTTCAAAAACAGGACTTCGTCCGAAATAAAATTATAATTGACATCCGGATTGGCTTTTTCACTGTTTTTGTATTTCAATAAATAATCAGCCAGATCATTTCCTTCATCTTTTTTTCTAACCAGAAATGCAATGTCTTTTGCTTTATAACCATTATTCTGGATTTTTTCTATCATATACGGGATTTTGCTCAATGCTTCAAACTTCCAGTCATTTTCATCTTCACTGCTAATAAAATGATTTTGAATAGTACCACCTTCGTTGTCAATGTTTTCAGGAAACATCTGTAATGAAGTACTGTACGCATCTATAATTCTGGTTTTAAGAACAGCATTTTCACTATTTATCTCTGACAATTCATTGTTGATCTGCTGCTGAAGAACCTTAGCACTGTGATGAAAAACAGTATTATTATATCTTATAATATTTTTTTTACTTCTCCAGTTATAATCCAGATTAATCTGGTCGAGTCCAAAGTTTTCAAAATCAGTATTTATATTTTCAGCTAGCAGTTTCCAGTTACTGTTTCGCCAGCGGTAGATTGATTGTTTTATGTCACCAACTATAAGGTTTGAATTATTCTCCGAAAGACTATTTAAAATTAATGGCCTGAAATTATTCCATTGTAATACAGATGTGTCCTGAAATTCATCAATCATAAAATGTTTATAATGATTTCCGATTTTTTCATATATAAAAGGAGCATCATCCTGATTAATTATAGATTGAAGTAATTCTGCTGTATCAGATAATAAAAAAATATTTTTCTGCTTCGAGATATCTCTGATATGATGAGATATTTCATTTAATAAACCTAGAGTATATAAATTTCTGAGAATTACATCTACAGAATTATATATATCACCTTCTGAGTCAAATAAGTCAACTGCCTGATGTAATTGAACTGATAAACCATCATTTACGGCTGCAATTATTATTTGCTTTTTGGCAGATGATTCGGTGTACCATTTATTTTCATCCTCATAAGCATCCTTAATGTAAGAGTTATATGAAAATTTTATCTTTATTGAGATATCATGAAAATATTTACCCACCCCTTTATTTCCATATTTAAAATCATAAGGTTCGAGAGCATGTTTTTCTATGATTTTCAAAGCACTTTTTCCAATATACGACATCCGGTCTTCGAAAGATTTTTTAACGGATATCAAATTGCTTTTATAATCATTCAGAAAAGATTTATCCTTAATTTTTTCTGTGAGGAAACTTTCGAATACTCTGTATTCTTCATTAAAAACCTGTTTGCCAAGAGAAACAATTTCATTTTTAATATTCCATGATTTGCCTTCATTAATTTTTGATTTAATAAAATCTGTCAGCCATGTCTTTAAATCCTGATTGGATTCAACATTTGCCAACAAATCATCAACTGCTTCTTCTAAAATGATATCATTATCCAATTCAATAGTATAACCTGAAAAAAGACCTATTTCTTTTGCAAAGGCTCTAGTAACATTCTGAAAAAAACTGTCTATTGTGTAAACTGAAAATTTTGAGTAATCGTGAAGCAGGTTATTCAGGATAACAGATGCCATTATCTGCAATTTGCTTCTGCTGATAGCAAATTCTTTTAGAAATAATGATAAATATGCTGAATTTCTGCCTTTTGCAATTTTATTAAGTTCATTGATTATTCTCATCTTCATTTCTTCTGTTGCTTTATTGGTAAAAGTAACAGCAAGAATTCTTTTATAATTTGCAGGATTTTTAAATAACAACCTTAAAAATTCCTCAGTAAGTTTAAAAGTTTTACCAGAACCAGCAGATGCTTTATAAACTGTTAGAGATGACATGAAAATAATCTGAATTTTTTCCTAAAATTAGACAACTTTATTCACAAAC
>JBDRPR010000089.1:0-7304 GCA_043826845.1 Bacteroidota bacterium | reverse complement strand
TAAGTTCATTGATACATTTTACTGCAAATACAAAAAATGATAAAACAGAATATTTTATTAATAAAATAATTAAAAACAGAAAAAATTACCTTGATAATTTTTCAGTGATAGGATACCAACAATATCTAAATAATGAAAAGGATGTTGATATAATGAAAAAATTGTTTTTCAACCCTGTTCGCTTAGGTCAGGCAAGAATGGATTTATTGGACATTGAACCCACAATCCGCGATTCTGATATATTTGCTATTGATATTTCTTCAATTCGCCAATCAGATGCACCTGCACAGAAAGATCCTTCGCCAAGCGGTTTTTTTGGTGAAGAAGTCTGTCAGTTGTCAAAGTATGCTGGATTGAGCGAGAAATGTAAAATTTTTGGATTGTTTAATTTATACCCTGCTATAGATTTTCAGGGGATTTCATCCAATTTATCTGCACAGATTGTATGGTATTTTTTAAACGGATTTTATAATAGAAAAATAGAACATCCAGAAAATATTAACAAAAATAATTTTTTAAAATTTACAGTTCAACTAGAAGAAGTGGTAAGGGGAATTACTTTTTACAAAAATATAATAACCGAAAAATGGTGGATGGAAACACCTTCGGATACAAATAATAATATAAATGTAATTGCTTGTAATTATAAGGATTACAATAATGCAAAAAATGGTATTATTCCTGAAAGATGGTGGAGTGCTCAGAAAAAAATGAACTAATTTTTATATTTCCGATACAATAAAAGATATTCTTGCATCGTTTTTCGGAATATATTAGAAAATTTTTAAAAAATTGATCAGATTATTTAATTATTATGTTTTTTTTGAAAAAAAATGATTTTTTTTTATGAAATTCAAAACATTTGTATATTTTTGACGTTAAAGGGGAAGTAAATTGAGCGACTTATTAACAATTTATTTGTTAATAAAATTTGCTTGATAAATATATTTTTATTTACTTTACCGTTTTTAGTATAGTTGTGAATCGAATAAAAATGCTATAATAAATTAATTATGAGGAAATTAATTTCTATTGTCGTTGTAATTTTTAGTATTTTCTCTCTTTCTTATTCACAGGAAGATCCGCAGTACAGCATGAATTTTTACAATCAGCTATCATTCAATCCAGGCTATGCCGGAAGTAATGATGCAATTTGCGGTGTGATATTATACAGAAACCAATGGATGGGGTTTGATGGTGCACCCAAAACAATGGCTTTTACTGTTCATGGACCTATTGAACAGATAAGCAGTGGTGCAGGAATTTCTGTTGTAAACGATAAAATTGGATATTTTAATGATTTGTATTTTACATTAAATTATGCATACCGACTTGAACTTGATAATGGTATGCTTGGAATGGGTCTTGGAATAGGCTTTATTAATAAAGCTTTAAGTAATGCTGATTGGAAATCCCCTGATGTTCTTTCCGGAACTTACCAGGATCCTTATGATGATCCCAACATCCCTCATGATGGCAGTAAATTTTCCTTTGACTCAAATTTTGGACTATATTATCAGGGAGATATTGGAAGGGATGATGCAATATATGGAGGAATTAGTGTAACTCACCTTAATAAACCCTCAACAAAAATTGACAAGACTAATGCTGATGCAGAACATTCGTTTTACGCACGTCACTTTTATATATTAGCAGGTTATGGTTTAAAAGTAAGTGAAAAAGTAGATTTTCAACCTGGATTTATTATTCATTCAGATGGAAGCGTTGTTCAATATAATGTATTTGGAAGGGCTGTTCTTATGAAACAATTTTGGGGAGGCCTTGGTTTCAGAGGAGGGGATGCAATTTATCCTATGTTCGGTTACAATCATCCAAGTGGTTTGGGTGGTGGGGTATCCTATGATATTACACTTTCAAAATTGGCTTCCTACAGTAGTGGAACTCTTGAAATATATTTAAGATATTGTTTTAATATTGAAATTGATAAAGGAAGAGGAAGTTATAAAAGTGTTAGATTTTTATAAAATTAGAAATTATTGCTATTTGCACAATAAAACGGAGGTATTATGAAAAAGTTACTTCTTTATAGTCTGGTAATCGCTCTTTTTGCAACAGGTTGTTACAAAGGAAGCGGTGAATTAACAGGTGTTCAGGGAAGGGAGGAATGGTACACGCCACCACCTTTCGGAATGGTATTTATTAAAATGGGTAGCTATAACATGGGGCCTAACGATCAGGATGTAGCCTGGGCGATGTCAGCTAACCAAAAAACTGTTTCTGTATTTCCATTTTGGATGGACGAAACAGAAATTACAAATAATGAGTACAGACAGTTTGTCTATTGGGTGAGAGATTCAATCGCATATAAATTATTGGGTGCTGATGATCCGGACACATATCTGATCTCTGAAAATGAATATGGTGAAACAATTGAACCTCCTTATATTTTCTGGGCGGATTTTGGCGGACAAAGAATTCCATGGGAAGGTGCAGACGAAAGACAGATATTAGAACAACTCTACTTGCCAAAACATGAAAGATTTTATAGAAAAAGAGATATTGATGCAAGAAAACTGAATTTTGAATATTTTTGGATTGACTTGGATCAGGCTGCACAGAAAAATGAATTTCCTGATGACAGATATATAACTGAGACCAGAAGATCATGGGATATGCACGAAGCAGAAGAAAATGGGAACATTCTCAATATTACTGATGTTGACGGAGTAAAAGTTGATAAAGGAAAAGCCCCTCAGAAAAATGCCAAAGGGGAATTTATTTATAATTATAACGGTGACGTAATTAATTTCTCTATAGGTAAAGAAGGTGAAAGAGAACAAGTAAAAGACCGATCATCATACATTATGAGGGATGTTGTAAATGTGTACCCTGATACACTTTGCTGGATATCTGATTTCACATATTCATTTAATGAACCAATGACGAAAGCATATTTCTGGCATCCTGCATACGACCACTATCCTGTTGTTGGTGTTACCTGGAGGCAAGCTACTGCTTTTTGTATTTGGAGAACAGAATTATTAAATGGTTTTCGTGGGTATGATGGACTAACTAGAGTTCAGGATTTTAGATTACCTTCTGAATCAGAATGGGAATATGCATCAAGAGGTGGATTAAAAGAATCTATGTACCCATGGGGAGGTTATTATGCAACTAATTATAAAGGATGCTATATTGCAAACTTTAAACCACTCAGAGGAAATTATATTCCTGATGGTGGATTTTATTCACTGATTGTTGCAAATAATGAACCTAACGAGTATGGACTTTATGATATGGCAGGTAATGTATCGGAATGGACTTCGAATGCTTTCGATGAAGCAGCTTATACATGGACAGATGACTTAAATCCCGATTATCATTATAACGCATTACCGGGAGATTTGCCTGCATTAAAGCGTAAAGTTATCAGAGGAGGTTCATGGAAAGACATTGCCTATTATATGCAATGTGGTACCAGAACATATGAATATCAGGATTCATCAAAATCATATATTGGCTTCCGCTCAATCAGAACATATTTGGGTCGTGATGCTAATGATGGTGGATCAGGTTCTTTAGTTTATTAGTTTTAAGATTTATATATTTATTTAGTATTAACAACTTAATTTTATACTACTATGGGTTTTATTGGCAATATCGTACAAAGTAAAGGTTACAAAGCATTTATGGGAAAGCTCTATGGAATTGGAGCTGCAGTTGTAATCGTTGGAGCGTTGTTTAAAATAATGCACTTCCCGGGAGCAGGAATGATGCTAATGGCAGGTCTGGGAACTGAAGCATTGATATTTTTCATGTCAGCTTTTGAACCACCGCATGAACAATACGACTGGAGTTTGGTTTACCCTGAATTGGAAGGTGTTTCCGAAGAAGATGAAGAGGCTTTGGCTGCAGACCCCAGAATTTCACAAAAGAAATCAGCTCTTGAAAAATTTGATGCTATGATTGATAGTGCTCAAATTACTCCTGAGTTGTTTGAAAAGCTAGGCCATGGTTTGAAGAAGATGAATGAAACCACAGAAAAATTGGCAGATATTTCTGATGCAACAGTTGCAACCAACAATTACGTTGCGAACTTTGAAAAAGCTTCTGATAAAGTAAGTCAGTTTGCGGACTCTTATGGACAATCAGCTACCAAATTAAATGATACTGCTGATGTTTTATCTGAGACTTATATTAAGTCTTCGGAAACTGTTGCTACTTCTGTCGGTAAATTTGCACAAACTATTACCGGTTCAGGAGAAAAAGTTGCAGAAATTGTTACCGAATCAGGTAAAAATGCTGCAGAATTTGTTACTGAATCAGGTAAAAAAGTTGCAGAAATTGTTACTGAATCAGGTAAAAATGTTGCAGAAACCATTACAGGTTCAGCTCAAAAAATGGCAGATATGTTTGCAAGCACAGGCTCTAAGGTGACCGACGTTGTTAATTCAGCAGGTAATGAACTGGCCGCATCATATGATAAATTAACACAAGCCATGAATAATGAATTTTCAACGGCTTCTGATGGCAATAAATCATATGGCGAACAACTAGAAGTTATGACAAAGAATCTTACTGCACTCAATGCGGTTTATGAATTGCAATTGCAATCCACAAATGAGCATCTTGAAGCGTCTAAAGAATTATATACCGGTTTGGATGATATGATGTCAAGCCTTAAAAGTTCTGCAGGTGATGCTGAAGTATATCGTCAGGAAGTTTCCAAGCTTGGGAAAAATCTGGCTGCGCTTAACACGATTTATGGCAATATGTTAAATGCAATGAATGTTAACATAAACCAGTAATTGTTAAATAAACCAAATGTTGAATTTTATAAAAAATAAATAATTATGGGTGCAACGAATTGTCCGGAAACCCCGAGGCAGAGGATGATCAGTATGATGTATTTAGTTCTAACTGCACTGTTAGCACTTAACGTATCAGCACAGATTATTGACGCTTTCGTTCTTTTTGATCAAGCAATTACTCAAACTACTTCAATTGTATCTTCTAAAAACGATGGTGTTTATACAGCATTTGTTTCTGCAGAAAAGGAAAATCCTATAAAAACAAAGGAATGGAAAACTATTGCAGATGAGCTTCAAAAAAGAGCTAATGAAATTTGGGATGATATGAATGTGTTGAAGAAAGATTTGATAGAAACCGGAGGTGGAGTTAAAGAAGGTTCAGAAAGTCCTATAGCAGCTGAGGGAATTAATAAAAAAGATGATTTAAATGTTGGAGGTCAGATTATGATAACTGAGGGGAAAGGAGCAGTTTTGAGAGCTAAATATGAAGAGTTCAGAGATTGGTTAATTTCTCAAACTAAAGATCCACAATTACAAAATTCTTTTAAATTATCTCTTTCAACTGAAACTCATGTTGACAAGGAAGGAGAAAAACACGAATGGCAAGTTAGATATTTTGAACATATGCCGTTAGTTGCATGTATTACTTCTTTATCAAAATTGCAAAGTGATATCAGAAATGCTGAAGCCGATCTTTTATCATATCTTTATTCTCAAATAGATGCAGGATCTTTTACATTTAACAAACTTAATGGTACTGTTATTGCAAAATCAAACTATGTGATGTCCGGAGATCCTTATGAGGCAGATATCTTTTTAGCTGCTTTTGATACTACCAAGGATCCTGACATTTATATTGGAGAATATGATTCTGTAAAAGCTTTTGATCCCTCATTGACAGACTATAAAGAAATTATGAAGGGAACCGAAGGTACTGATTATTTTAAACTCGATTCAGTATATGATGGAATTGGAAAATATAAAGCTACTTCTGGTGTAGGTTATCAAATTGTAAAAGGGTTGATATTCTATGAAACCGGAAAGGGAGATTCGAAAAAAATTCTGAAATACCCGTTTGAGAATGAGTATCAGGTTGCGCAGGGAAGCGTTGTTATTTCTCCTACGAAAATGAATGTATTCTATATTGGTGTTGAAAATCCGGTTGATATTTCTGTTCCCGGGGTTGCTGCCGATAAAATCCGTCCTTCTATCAGTGGAGGTGGAGGCTCACTTTATAAATCAGGAAAAGGTTATATGGTAAAAGTTACAACACCGACAAAAGATTGTAAAATAAGTGTTTCTGCAGAGGTAAACGGTTCGATGAGAAGTATGGGAAGTATGCCTTTCAGGGTTAAAAGAGTTCCCGATCCTGTCGCTACTGTTAACGGTCAGAAGGGTGGAGATATTCAAAAAACATTGTTGATGAGTCAGAGTGGTGTTAAAGCTGAAATGGAAAATTTTGACTTTGAATTAACATATAATGTTGTTGGATTTTCTGTTTCAGCCAATATCGGAGGTTTTTCACAGGAAGCTCCATGTGGTGGTGCCAGATTTGATGCAAAAGCATTAAATATTATTAAACAGGTTGAAAGAGGGCAAAAAGTATATATTGAAAATGTCAGAGCTAAAGGACCCGATGGTACTGTCAGACCTTTAGGATCTATCATCTTTAAACTAAAATAAAACAAATTATTATGAAAAAGTTTGTTGTTTTTATTCTGTTATTGTTTGTGTTTTTTAGTTTTAATAAAAACACTTTTGCTCAGGATGTTCTTGATGGTATATACGTAAAAGAACATGTACCCGCCAGAAAACCTATTCCTTATTATCATTTACGTGAAGCAGATGTGATGTGGAGCAAACGTATCTGGAGAATGATAGATTTAAAGGAAAAAATAAATCATCCGTTGTACTTTCCTACAAAACCATATGAGGATCAACCCGTGAATGGCAGATATAGTCTCATCTGTCTTTTGATTTACGGAATACAAAAAGAAGGATTGATTGTATTTGATCCTGATATTAATGATGAATTTGAAGTTCCTATTGACGAAAGTATGGTCGATGGAAGACTCGGTGCTAAAATTGACACTTTTATGGTTGAAGATCCGGTCACATTGGAACTTGTTCCTAAAATTGTACCTAGTGAGAAAAAAGTTGAGGAAGTTACCAGGCTTTTAATGAAAGAAGAATGGATTTTTAATAAACAAAGATCAAAGATGGAGGTCAGAATTATAGGTTTGTGCCCCATCAGGACTTTTTATAGGGATGATGATCTTGAAAAAGAAAATCTGACAATGTCACAGGTATTTTGGGTTTATTATCCTTCTGTTAGAAGTATATTCGCAAGAAATGAGGTTTTTAACCCTTATAATGATGCTGAAAGAAGAACTTTCGAAGATATATTTTTTAACAGAAAATTCAGCAGTTATATATATCAGGAAACCAACGTTTATGATAACAGACGTATTGGTCAATACAGATACGGATTGGATGCTATGTTGGAATCAGAAAGAATTAAAGAGTTTATGT
>JBDRPR010000088.1:0-3084 GCA_043826845.1 Bacteroidota bacterium | reverse complement strand
CTTCTTTATATTGCTTTTGCGTAACATCAGTTAGTAAAATCTAATAGGACGATGAACATTACTTGAAAAATATTGAATAGACAAAAAAGTATTTTTTTCAATTTAAAAAAACTTATATTTGCATTAATACCTCAATCGTGATTTAATCACAATTAATAAAAGTGCTCATGACATTAATAATACAAAATTATGGAAACACCCAAAGACCTGAAATTAGCAGTCCTAATAGATGCTGACAATGTACCGTATGCAAACGTTAAAGAGATGTTTGAGGAAATCGCAAAATATGGAATCCCAACTTTCAAAAGAATATATGCTGACTGGACAAAGCAAACAGTTTCAGGCTGGAAAAACGTTCTTTTAGAGAATGCTATTACACCAATCCAGCAATACAGCTACTCAACAGGAAAAAATTCGACTGATAGTGCACTCATAATTGATGCGATGGACATTTTATATACCGGAAATGTTGATGGCTTTTGTATAGTTTCAAGTGATAGTGACTTTACAAGACTTGCAACAAGACTTAGAGAAGCTGGAATGAAAGTTATTGGTATCGGCGAAAAGAAAACTTTAAATCCGTTTATAACAGCTTGTGACAAGTTTATATACCTCGAGATTTTAAAAACAGAAATGGTAAATCAGGGAGGGAATGACAGAAAAAAATCATCTAAAAATTCAAAAACATCTGTTAATAATCCTCTAAGTAAAATTGATCCTGAAATAATTAAACTATTCTCCGACAGTATTACTGATCTTGCAGATGAAAATGGCTGGACTTTTTTAGGTGAATTAGGAAATTTAATGCTTAAGAAAAAACCGGATTTTGACCCCAGAAATTATGGTTATTCAAAAATGCTGCCATTAATCAGGAGTATCAAGAGATTTGAAATTGACGAAAGAGACACAGGTAAAAACAATATTAAACATATTTACATCAGAAAAAAATAACTACTATGATGCGATAGTTAAAACAATATTGATATATGAGAAAATGATAAAAAGTATTTAGCAGATAAACTTTTAACCTAATCTTATGAATAAACAACTTTTACTGATCTTCTACGAAGTTCTCATGTTTTCAATTACATTCGGACAGTCAAATCTTATTGAATCGCAAAACATTTCACAATTTATTCCAAAGGATTATTCAATATTAAATCTTACAAAAGGTGATCTGAATCTTGACAGTATTGCTGATATAATTTTAGTTCTGAATTTGAACGGGGAAGACTCTCTGTCATCTATAGAAAATCCAGTGAAAAGAAAATTTCTGATATTAATTGGTCAAGCCGACAATTCATATATACTTTTTAATCAAAATGATAATATAGTATATTTTTATGGATATGATTTGAATTTCAAAGAAGCATTTGTAGATATAATAATAGGAAAAGGAATTTTTTCAATAGATCATTATGGGGGATTTACTTACCGATGGGGAAGAAGCACTGCTTTTAGTTATGATGCATCGGAAAATAATTGGTTTTTATCTATGGATAATTACTCGACTTTCAATGTTACTGACCTTGATGAACAAGGAACAGAAAAACTAATAAATACCAAAAATTATAACAAGCTGTCTTTTGACAAATTTGATATATACAAAGATTGGTAATAAATAATGTTAATATAAGTTTAATATGATGAAATTGCGATTTCCGTTAGTATTTTTATCATATCGTCTTATAGTTGTGAAACTTATAGATTAATTTGTAAAATATGGAGGTTGAAGAAAAGAGAATTATTGAAATGCTTGATCATGCTGTAATAGACAGTAATATCAAAGAACAATTGGATATTATTATTAAAAGAGTTGAACAAACTTTAAATAATGACAGAAAAGCATTAATGGCATGGGAACCAATTCCTCTGGAAATATTTAACAGACAATTACCTGTTGATATAAAATCAGGTTGGGTATTTATTCTAAGAAAGAATACAACTACCGGTGCTGAACGACATCCTAACAGCGTACAAAGGATGATGTCATATAAAGGAAGTGGTGATTTTCAATTAAAACCAGATTCGAAATGGAATTCAAATTTTCTTGAGAGTAATTTTGATGGAGATATTGATAATCGCTGGATATCAATTCCTCAAAATATGTGGCACCAGGGAATAGTTAGTGATGAAAACTGGGTTGTGATCTCATTTCATACAGCAGAAGTATCAGAACTTATAGAAGAAAGAACTGTTGAAGAAGAAGAAAACAGTTTTCACCAACGGAGATATGTTGATAAGGTGTCAGATAAATAAAACCCGGTCACAAACAGCAAATATGAAGATTTGTAAATTTTATATATGATTCATTTTAACTGCAATATGAAATTTATATTTGTTATGACATTAATTGTTCTATTTATTGCAGGGTGTGTATCAAATGAATACGACAAATCTGATTTAAAATCCAGAACAACAGATTCAATATCAGCACCAGACATTCTTGTAAATGATACATCTATATACCCTTTTATCATTACACATGATACAACCAGATCGTATTCAGAAATAAAAAATGAAATAAAAGTTATAAAATCAGGGATTGATACAAGTAAAATTTCTGAAGATTCACTTTCACAATTATTTATAAATCTTTTAGTGGAAAGGATATTTCCATATTGGTATGGTACAAAATGGTCTTTTGAAGGACATACTTCTAATCCTAATAATGGTGAAATCGCATGTGGCTATTTTGTATCTACAACGTTGAGAGATGCAGGTTTTAATATAAATAAATATAAATTGGCTCAGCAATCTCCAATAAATGAAGCTAAAAGTATTAACATTGATAACCCTGTAATTGAAATCTATAATGAATCGGTTGAGGAAAACATCATCGAATTACAAAAATTATTAAAAGAAGGTATATATTTTATAGGATTTGATCAAAATCATGTTGGATTTATCTTTAAAAAAGCTGATGAATTGTTTTTAATTCATTCGAATTATGCTGATTTTAATGGTGTTATGACCGAAAGAATACATAATTCCTTGGTTTTTCCATATTATAACAGGTTCTATATTGCTGAAATCAGCACTAATAAAAGTTTATTAAAAAAATGGTTGTTAAATGAAGAAATA
>JBDRPR010000087.1:0-12545 GCA_043826845.1 Bacteroidota bacterium | reverse complement strand
AATGCTTATATATTATTTTCTAATATTTCTCACTTGGAAAATAAAAATCAGCGATTCTCTAAAAAGACAAGGGTAAAAGTGTACCAAAATGCATACTGTTAAAATACAATGGAACGCTGATGACGCTGATTTTTATGATTAAATATGATTTCTTTATCTGTGCTCATCATAATTATCTGTGTTATCTGCGTTCTATTTTTCCTGCCTTTTGAGAGAATACAAAATTAGCAGGTAAAATAATAAAGTCATGTCTCCTGCCTACTGTACAACATATTGGTAAAAAACTAATGAAGGGATGATAAAGTAGCATAAGTCACGAAATAACGAAGTGAGAAATGTTAGTTATTTTGTTATTACAGCATATTGTAAGTACAGCAATCAATGTTATAATAGAAAACTTATTTTTCATTTGATTAACTGATGTTACGTAAAAATTAAATATAATTTCGCATTATTAACCGACAAAATATATTAAAAGCATCTTAAAAACTTATATATCTATAATATACAAGGTTTTGCATTTATTAGGGTAGTATTTTTAAAAGCAATTTAATAAATACTAAATAGCTGTATATTAATTAATTAAGATTTGTAAATTGTACAAAATGAATTTTAGTCGGTCAGGAGTGATAATTTCGCATAAAATAAGACATAAAGTGTTAATAACATAATCGGTAAGTAATATCAATTACCCCGTCCTTTAGGGCGGGGATAAAAGAAATGTAATTAAAACCAAGGGCTTTAGCCCTTTTAAAACAAAAGACAATGCCATTTATAAGAATTTGGATACATACATCATTCACAAATTGAAACTGTTAAAAAATATATTCAAAACCAAGATATACATCATAAGAAAAAGACATTTCAATAAGAATATGACGAATTTATTAAGAGATATGGTTTTGATATTATTGTAAAGGGCTAAAGCCCTGTGAAATATTCGATATTTTATTATCCACGCCCTAAAGGACGTGGTAATTAAAACAGAACAATCAGTTTATTAACATCCAGCGAACAAATGAATCCAGCAATAAAAAAAATGAGTAACATCAGTGATTAATTTATAATTCTTACATATTCTGAGAAATATCTTTGCCCCATTTCTCTCATACCATTCGCATCAAAATGATAAGAAATAGAATCATTATTCTGTTTTTCAATTAAAAATGGTTTCAGGGGGTTTGCATACCCTGTATTTTCTATTCTTAATACGGTATTTTCTATAATATTATTTATAACTAATCTATTAGTATCCTGATTTACCCAGTACGGAACCATTCCTCCCAGAATAAAAGGTACATCTGTGTCACTACCGGTTATTTCTTTTCTGATCTTAAGGATCATTGTGCCAAGCCTTTGTTGATATAATGAATACCCAATATCATTTTCTCCCTGGTGCCTAAAATTGCTACTAAATGATTATCAGAATTACTTAACACACTTTTTGTACGGTATGTAGCATCATTATACAATGTATCTCCAACATTCCAATGATTAGAGGAAAATCCTGTTGTACCCATTCCCCCGGGTATTATTAAAATATTTCTGCCTGGCTTTAAATATGTTTTTTTTTATTCTTTTGCAAACGTTAAAGCAAAACCAATTTGATTATTCTGTTTTGTAAAATGATCTAATGGTTCACGTGCCTGAATTATTTTTAAATTGTTTTCATTAAAACGTCCGAGTTGTTTAATGCGTTCGTCTGGTGCATCAATAATAGTGTCCAAACCAAGACCTTGATGGGTATTTGATTGACCAATTACTAAAACGACATCATACCTATCAACTATTTGCTCATCCTCATCTTTTTTATTACATGATATTAGTGATATGACCAATAATAATCCTAAAAAATAATAAGTTGAATTAATTTGTCCCATTTATCCTATTAATTTTCATTTCTTATATTACAGCCAATCAGTTTATAAAAACCTGTTATCAGAAGCACTTTAATTATTTAGCTGAATTATGTTGCTAATTTACAATAATATTTTCATTTGAGCAAAACTATTTGAAATAGCGGGATAAAATAATTTTGATGTGCTAAGGTAGTATTATTACTTTTGGGGTAAAAATCCCTAAAATGAAAAAAGAAGACCTTCAATCACATTTGTATAGTTTAATAATACCGAAAGAAATTTTGTTATTTTTTAATATAGAAAATCACTACTGACCGACTAATTTTATTAGATTCTTCGCTTCGCTCTGAATGACACGGCATTCTGAGCGAAGAGAAACGAAGCGAAGAATCTCTTATAAGGTTTTATAGTTTTGTCGGTTAGTAGTGATAAAGAATGTGTTTCGCATAAGAGAAAGAAGTCAAGTTGACAACAGCAAGCAAACGCAATTGAATGAATAAGTTGTGCATTGACATAAAAGTGATATATTTGCAGTATGAGTCTGCTTGTGGCTCGTTATCTACTATAACAAATAGTTCAATTTCCTTTTTCCATTGTTTGTTCAAAAATATCAAATTGTTCTTCACTCATAATTTTTGAATACACATGAATCCTGTCAATAAATAAAACGCCCAGTAAATGATCAATTTCATGTTGAAAGATTACAGATGTAAAATTCAGACTACTGTATCCTTCAACCACTTCGGTATGATGTGTTCCATCTAATAAATCATACTCAACACATACTGCAGAATAACGGTCTGTCTTGCCTGATATTCCGGGAATAGATAAACATCCATCCCACATAAAAATTATTTTTTTATTGGAATATGCAATAATCTTTGGATTCAGATAAACTTCAAAAGGTTTATTTGTTTTATCCAGACGTTGTACCCAGATTATATTCCGGTTGATTCCAACCTGTGGGGCAGCAATACCAACACCGGGATTTAATGAATCATTTACAGTTGTGTACATTCTGTCAATCAATCTTTGTAAAACGATATCGTTTGAATCGGGAATAACATTTATAGCTGTTCGTCTGAGGTTAACCGAATCTTCATAATTTGTTATTGTGTCAGTGCCAACAATTGTATGAATTTTTAAAACGCGCATTAAGTCAGCAGAATCACCATCCATTATAAGTTGAATTTCTTCATCTGTAAATGGAATAGTGTCATTAGGATTGTCAGAATCATGTGGAACTCTTCCCGGTTTATTGCTCAGATAATCAATATCTTTTTTAACACAGTTTTCAAAAAGAAAAATGCTGGAGGCAAATAACAGAAGAATTGAAAAAAGTTTTAATCGTTTAATCATATTATTGTTTTTCAATTTTAAAATGAATTATTAATACAAAGTTAAATAATTTTTTTTAACCTGTCATTTTCTATACTTTCATAGGAATTGAAAATGTAAAAGTACTTCCTTTACCTAATTCGCTTTCAGCAGAAATTTCACCACCGGCAATATCAATAAATTCTTTGCAAAGTACTAGGCCTAACCCTGTTCCTTTTTCTTGTAGCGTCCCTTCAAGACTTAATCTTTGATCAATTTTAAATAAATTATTCAGGTCTGTTTCTGAAATTCCTATGCCAAAATCTATAATAGAAATTATAATTGAACTGTTTGATTCTTTTGACGATATGACAATTTCATTTCCGGGGTATGAAAATTTTATAGCGTTGATTAATAGATTTCTGATAATTGTTGATATCAGATTTTTATCGGCATAAATAAAAATGTCCGTGACTATATTTGTCCGTATTCTCAGTTGCTTTTCTTCAGAATTAATCTTAAGAAGTTCAATGTTCTCATTAATAATGGCTTTTAAATTATTAACTTTTGGAATATTCTCTATCGTCCCGAGTTGGGTTTGAGACCATTTTAATAAATTATCAAGTAGATTAAACAATTGTCTTGAAGATTTATATACAGCATTGTTGTACTTGTGAATTTTTGCATCATCCAGCGATTTTGATTTCATAGCAAGTAATTCCGAAAAACCTAAAAGCACATTAAAAGGATTACGAAGATCATGGGAAATAATGCTGAAAAACTTGTCCTTAGAAGCATTTATCAGCTTCAGTTCCTGCTCTGATTGAGCAAGTTTTTCATTGATTTCTTTTAATTTATCATTTTTCTCATTAAGCAATCTGTTTAATTTTCCCTGTGATCTGTATTGCAGAAAGATAATTATTATTATTCCCAATGATAATATTGAAATGATCAGCATCAGATTGATTTGACTGTTGCTCTTCTTTAATCTAATATCCTGTATTAGTTTTTCAGCTTTAAGAGTTTCAATTTCGTGCTCACTTTGTTCATATTCATATTTGGTCTTTAATTTATTTATCTTGACTTTAGTGTTTTCATCAATTACTGAATCTTTTAGATTGTGATATAATAGGCTATATTTAAGTGCTTTATAATAATCTTTCAACGAAATGTAAACATCTGAATATGACTTGAAAATCTCAATTTTATCATTTATTAAATTTAGAGAATCTGACAAAAATAAACTTTGGTTAAAATAGTCAAGAGCTTTTATATAATCTTTTGTCCCTTTATATAAATTGCCCAGATTAGTCAAAGTACTGGCTATTCCTTTTTTATTATTGATTTTCTTTTTTATTTCCAGTGATTTATATAGATAGTCTTTCGCAATATCATATTTTTCAAGATCAATATATATCAGTCCGATATTGTTTAATGAATTGGCTATTCCTCTTAGATCATCTAATTCCTGCTTTATTTCAAGAGATTGCTTATAAAAATCAAGCGAAATTTCCAGTTCTCCGATAGAATAATAAGTATTTCCGATATTATTAAGCGAACTTGAGATGCCTTTTTTATCATCGATTGCTTTTCTTAAATCCAGTGCTTTATTGTGGTAATCCAAAGTGTTTGTTATATCTCCTATATCGGAATAAACCAGCCCAATATTATTTAAGTTGGTTGCTTCACGTTCTTTATTGCCTAGTTTTTTGTTTATTTCCAAAGCTTTTTGATAATATTTAATTGCATTTTCGTAATCTGCCCACTCAAAATATACAAGGCCAATATTATTATAAGTATTTTCAATGTCTGAAATATCAGAGGGCATATCCTCTTTAATTGCCAGAGACATATCATAGTACATAATAGCTTCTTTATATTTTGTCAAATTGTAATATAAAAAACCGAGATTATGATATAATCGTGCTATTTCATTTTCATCAGAACTTTTTTCCACATGTGGTAATAACTCAAGGGCATAATTCAACGATTTTGCAGGATTTGAATTAAAATAGAAATCCATTGAATCCTTTAATCTATTGTGTTTTTTATCAACAGATTTTTCTTTCTTAACATCCGCTGGATAGTAATTACCATATAAAAGAACAGGAAACAGGATCAGGGCGATAAATCTCATTTCAGTATATATTTAATTTTTGTTTGATTTCATGAGAATCAGTTATAATTGCCAGTATATAATTGCCTGGTTTTAACTTGCTGACATTGGTAAAAAATGTATTTTCTCCGGTTGAAATGCATATAATTTCATTATATTGAATCCTCCCTGTGATATCCAGAATTTTCATTGATCCTTTGCAGGCATTGTCAGATTTGTAAATTACATATATTGATTCTTTTGAAGGATTCGGGAAGATTTTAATAGAAGGATTTTTAATGTCATTATCTGATAGATTCTGAACATAATCAATAAAAGGAAAAACAATATATGAAGCGTTTGCTGAATTGTGATATATTGTGTTAACTGCAATTAATGTATCTCCGGCAACATACATAGTTCCTCCATTATTCAGGTTGTTGTCGAATCTCGGGTAGTTTGACGATGTTATGTCTATTCTGATCTGATGTCCGCTGAGAAATGTTATTGCAGTATTTTTTAATTCAATTTCTATTTCGTAAATCTGGCCCGGTAACATTGATACAGTATCATTAACCGTATATCCGTTTCTGAATCTCATGCGCTTAATTCCTTCACTTACAAGCATTGATCTTCCGTCAGGATAAACGTCAGTAAGCCTTATTGCAAAATCAGTATCTTTTCTGTCTGATGATACAAAAAGATGAACTATAGGTTTTCCTTTTAGAACAACATTCTGTAATAATACAGGAGTTGAAAATATCAGAATATCATTTCTGGCTTCGACTGTATCTGATTGGTCATAAGGCCCCTGAACTAAATCCTGCCTTAATGTTTCCCCTCCATAAGAAGGAGATGGATCTGCAGGATCATATATCAGTGTTGAATTACCGGTTGAATTCTGAGGAAAGACTGATTCAAGACTATTTGAATTTGAAAGATAAAGATTAAAATTTGTTAATCCTGCCGGAGGCCAGATCGCGGAGGTTTCCCATGTATTCTCTCCCATTTGAAAATAAGAATATTTTGCAGTATTGTCCCATTGATTATTAATGTTCAATAAATGATAGTTAAAAAATCGCCAGGCAAGAGAATCACTGTAATTTTCTGCTTCATAATAATATAATTCTCCCTGAAGAGCTGAGCCGACATATGCCATACCGAATCCTCCATGTGCCCATGGTCCTATAAGTATTTTTTGTTGCGATGCAGCAGGTGATTGTTGAGTTAATCCGGTAAAAAGATTTAGCATCAGATCAGTATTGTGATCGTACCAGCCGCCAATCATTAGCATTGGTATCTCAATGTCTGCCGGATAATAATTTGTATTTTCGGTATATTGCCAGAGATAGTTGTAGAAAGGATTTGCAAGAAGCATGCTTGACATACCATATCCCAGAGCATCAAGTTGATCGACATATTCAGTGCGATAAACACCTCCCTGGAAGTATTCATTATATTCAAATTGTGATGCGGCAACCAAAGGTACAGCGCAAATATGATTTGGATGTTTTTCTTTGGCAGTCTGGTATTGTACTTTCCCCAATGCAGAAGGCCCCCATGTTCCGATTTGTCCGTCAGACCATGACTGATCTTTTATCCAATCAATAGCATCATAACCATCAAAACCTCTGTTTGGTGAATAAACCCAGGCATTAACAGAACCGTAAAATCCCCGCCAGTCAATAATAACAAAATTGTAATTACTTGTATTTATATTAATTCCGGTTCCGATTGGTAATCCATATCTGTAAAAAATTCTATTATATGGAGTTTGTATCAGTATCGTTGGTCTTTGCTGAGTCCCTGTAGGAATATAAATGTCGGCTGCAAGTTTTTTCCCGTCACGCATCGGGATTGAATCAATAAGTGGAGAAAGCGGTTGAGAAAATGCCTGTAAACTAAAGAATAATAATAAGGTTAATGTTAATAATTTTGTTTGCATAACTATGAAAATCTTATTTAGAAATTACTTTTATCTCCACCCTGCGGTTTTGTGATCTGCCCTCTTCGTTTTGGTTTGTTGCAATAGGCTTTGAACTTCCATAACCTTTATGACTCAATCTGTTTTCTGATATATTTTTACTTTTCAAATAATCCTTTACAGCCTTTGACCTGTTTTCTGAAAGATCTTGATTATATTCAGGAGTTCCCACATTATCAGTATGACCATTAATTTCTAATTTAAGATTTGGATTTTTTACTAAAATTTCAACAAGCTTATCCAGTTCGGTTAATGAATTGGGAAGAAGAACTGACTTGTCTGTTTCGAAAAATATATTATCAAGTTTTATGGTTTCCCCGATATTGTATGAAATCTCATCAATATTTTTTTCTGATGTGCTGACAGTCGGTTTGTCAACTTCAACGGGTGCTTTTTCAGAGGGAATTATAACAGGTTCAAGTTTACAACTGGTTTCTTTATCATCTTCCAACTTTAACCTGACCAGTACGTCATCAATATAATAATAACCACCATGAATTGTGCCGTCAGACTGGACTGATTTTGTCTGAGTATCATGATAAAAGTTTCCGATTATCATGTAATTTTTTATTGAATCAGGTTTGTAAAATCCACTGATTTTATACCACTCAATACTTTCAATCAATTTACATTCATTTATATGCGGCGTGATTACTAACGATAATCTATCGTTAGTAAATATCATACTATCGGTAAAAAGAACCCCGATGTTATTTGAAGAATTTATTCCTCTTACTGCATCTGCAACCCAGAATTCCACATAATATGTATTATCCGGTAACAATGGTTCAGTTAATTTTGTCTGAATATATTCATGCCAGCATGCTACAGCACCATCATCACCAATACCATAAGTACGCATACCAATCATATTATTTCCTGTGCGTGGAAGTTGCTTTCCTCCGCTTTGAAGCCTGAAATGCGGATTTGCCCAGAAATTTTCCTGAACCATTAAACTGATAAGATCCGGCACTGTAGTAGTAGGACTTGTCCATCCGATCACTGAATTGTTAAATTGTTTTACTGATCGCATCCAGATATTTTCGAGTTTGTTCGTTTCTTCAAAACCCGGATTTTTAACCAGGTTCTGACTTTGTTGTTTTATTGAAAAAATAATTGTAAATACCAGAATTACAGCTATACTTTTATACTTGTACATATACATTAATGATTTTCATCGGATTTAGAACTTATACCTTAATTGTATTTTGACTTCAGACTTTTTATTTCCCTGTATTTCAGTCAATCCACTGCTTATAACATCGAGATTGGTGTAATAGGTGACAGCATATCTCAGCCAAATGTCAAGATTTTCAAAAACACTATATTTTAATGTAAGATAGGTTCTCATACCTTTGGAATAGTATGCTGGAATTGAAAAAGCGTACAAAATATCATTTTCGTATGCATATAATCTTGTCTCCCAAGAATCTGAATCAAAAACAGCATATCTGAATGCAAGCGAAAGTGGAATTTTTTCAGGTTTGTAAATGACATCCTGATAAATCAGATAACCTGTTTCAAAGTCCGGTAATTCTTTTTTATATTGTGAAATTTCGATCCGGTTTTTTAATTCAAGAGTTTTTGATAATGAATAGCTTATCTGATATCGTAATTTAATTGTGTTTACATCAATTAAATTGGGGACAGACTGAACTTCATCAGATAAATTCTGAGGTTTAATTTCCTGTTTTATTCTCCAGTACATTTCAACATTTCTGTCAGGTTTGTAATCTACTTGAACAAAATAATCGAAACCGCTTGCAGGTGCATCTATTCTGTATCTCAGCCATGGAAACTTGTAATTATCAATATATGCAGAGATTTTCCATTTTTTTATAGGAAAGATTTCTGTACCGATATACAGACCTTGCTCGTTTGCAACGGTGCTTCCTTCTGAAAACGCACTCCCATAATAACTTTGATAATCTTTTTCAAAATATCTGTGTAAAACTGATAAAGAAACCTGAGAATGAAGATATACAATCAATCCGTTAATATATGCTTTGCTCATATTTTCACTGATTGCAACTTCACCAAAGAAATTCAGATTTTTATAATTTAACTGATAATCAAGTCCGATATTGAAATTGCTGTTACCTGAGAATTCATACTGATTGTATGGTTCAACCACTTTACTCAGTTTTTTATCAAATTCATACTGTAGAAAAGTAAGCCCGACTTTATATATGTTTTGATTGTATGTGAGATTCCCTCCATAAACCATTTCCGTAACTTTATGTTTATCCAGAATTTCATTTGGAATTGAATGAAGACCAGTTATCTGAAAGGAAGAAACTTCAACGACTTCTTCAGAAATTGTATCCAGAAGTGTTACATTGGCATCAATTTTTTTTCTTGAGAAAAATCCTGTAACATCCAGATTTTTTATTCTTACGGTTGTTCCGATACCTCTCATAAATAGGTTTTCATCGGTCGAAGAATATTTTCTGATGCCCTGTGCTTTTTTCTTAATATTTATTGCTAAAGGCGATTTCCCGTAGCTAACTCCCGACCAGGCGGTAAGTCCTTGTCCGAATTGCATCTGGTAATCACCAACTGTCAATTTTTTTACAGGACCGAGATCGTTTACTTGTAAATGGGCTGAATAAAAATCAAATCCGTTATTTACGTATCCGGATAAACTGTCTTTCAAATCAGATGGCAGATTATTTTTAAAAAATAATTCTCCAGCATCTTTTTCAGCAGTGATTCCCCACATTAATTTATTTTTATACTGGTATTTGTATTTTGTGTATATTTTCTGGGGACTTCCAAGGTATCGGGAGTTGTAATTAAGTGCGTAGGCGGAATCGGTTATATCAGAGAATCCTTTTTGTTCTTCAATTACCTGTTGTGTGCGTAATAAAATCTGATGTTTTCCATATTTGTAATAATTACGAAGTGGGATATTTTTTTTAATTTCAGGCGGTTTTTCATAAAAGGAAAAGAATGGGAGTATTTTTTCAATAATCATTCTGTTAAAACCATCAATAAGCAATAGTTCATAAACTGATAGTACAGGACTGTGTCTTTCAATATATAAGAGAAGATTATTTATCTGATAATCAGTTAAAATTTCTAACTTAGCAAGTTCATCAGCATTTGTATTATTAATATCGATAGGATTATTTAAAAAATTATTAAGATCATCAAACAGTGTCGTATAATCTAATTCCTCGTCTGAATTACTGGCAATGGTTTCGATTAAATCTTCTATAGCTTTCTGATCATCTTTTGAAGGTTTTTGTGAATATCCCTTAACTGATAAAATAAGCAGGATTGTAACAAAAAGAAATATTTTCAGTTTAACTTTCATTCAATATTCTTTAGTAGATCAATGATTTTATTGTTATTCTGCTTATTTTCATTCAAATTTAATTTGATCATGTGTCCCACTTGCTTCTGATTTATTAAAACCATAACTAATTGAAATATATGGAGTTATTCCTAGTTGTGGATGTGTCGAAAAAGCAATATCAGCTCTGAATTTTTTAATTTTATACCCCAGACCAAAAGTGTTTTGTAAAGGATTTGTCTTTACGCCTGCCCTGAAATACAAATTTTCAATTGCCATATATTCAATACCCGCTTTGTAAACAGGTTTATTGTCAATGTCTTTTTCTGTTTCAACAGATACATACAATTGATCAGAGAATTTATAACCTATGCCGATTCGAAATATTGTAGGAATTCGTTCATTATTATAGCTTGCAATTTTTGATTGTGTAGGATTGAACACATGTGCCCCGAAATACAAATTTTCAATAGGTTGTGCCAGAATACCGATTTCAGCTGCTACAGTACCCGTATTCCCGTAGTTATCTGCGATATGATTATAAAAATAATCTAATTGAATTCCTATAAATAATTTGTCAAGAAGCTTTCTGGAATAACTCAGTCCGATTTTCGATTCGTTATATTTACTGTATCCGAAATAGTTCATATTTAAACCAAAAACACCTGAATTTGTAGGAACTGCAATTCCAAATGATTGCAGGCCGTATTCTTTTACAAAATATTTGTTTTCGTGATGAAATCCAAGTGTGATATTATCCAGTCCTGCCAAACCTGCCTGATTATGACTGTATGCCCATACATCCTGAAAAGTGACAGAAGCACTTCCCATGGCTGCAGATCTGCTACCTATAGGAAAATTATCATTTCCTGAATATATCGAATTTATCGCACAAAACAATAGAGTGACTATTAAGAAAAATCGCATAATTAATTTGTTTTATACTTGAATTTATAATTGGCCAGTTCATTGTTTGCCTGTACAATTTTTTGTTTTAAGTTTTGCTTGTACTCTTTAAGCTTATCAGCAACAGACATATCATAACTTGCCAGAATTTGAGCAGCCAGAATTGCAGCATTTTCTGCTCCGTTCAAACTAACAGTTGCAACAGGAATTCCCGGAGGCATTTGAAGAATTGATAATATTGCATCCATGCCGTCAAGCGATGCATTGATCGGAACACCAATAATGGGTAATGGAGTTAAGGATGCTATTACTCCCGGCAAATGAGCGGCCATACCCGCTGCAGCAATAATTACTTTTATCCCTCTGGATTCGGCATTTTTTGCAAATATTTCAACCTCCACTGGTGTCCGGTGTGCCGAAAGTGCATTGATTTCAAAATGAATTTCAAAGTCATTGAGAATTTTTGCTGCTTTTTCCATTACAGCCCAGTCAGATGTACTGCCCATTATGATACTAACTTTAGGTTCCATTTTTTTTTTTTAAATTCTTTATCAATAACAAAAACAAAATTAATTAAGAATATTGTATCTTCGCAAGATACATATTTTTGGTGAAAGATAAGTTATTTTTATATGAGGAAAGTAAGAATTTTAGATAAGGAATTTGCGCTAGTTATTTCTTCAACAGAAATTCAACATGCTATATACAGGATAGCGAATCAGTTAAATGCTGACTATAGAGGAAAGCAACCAGTTTTTATTGTTGTGCTTAACGGAGCATTTATGTTTGCCTCCGATTTAATAAAGAATATTTATTTCGATAATGAAATTACTTTTATAAAATTATCCTCTTATGAAGGTACTGAATCAACAGGAAATGTAAAAAAAATATTTGGGCTTAATATTGATATAAAAAACAAATCGGTAATAATCATTGAAGATATTGTTGATACAGGATTAACTCTGCAAAATACTATAAGCCAGATAGAAGAATACGGACCATCTGATATTAAAGTGGCTTCATTACTATTAAAGCCTTCAGCATTAAAAGTTGACGTGGTTGTTGATTATGTCGGGCTGGAAATTC
>JBDRPR010000086.1:0-4750 GCA_043826845.1 Bacteroidota bacterium | reverse complement strand
AAAAAATAGAAAAATAACAAAATTAATCAAACCCATATTATTTTACCAATTGATTATTCAAAACTGGAATTCAAAATTGATGAGATGGAAAGGCCTGTTATATATTTTACAGAGGAAAAAGTGACGGGATACTATTTTTTAGATAGCAATTTTACAATAACAGGAGATTATAAATCATATTATTATTTTGAAGGAAATTATGATATGTATTTGATACTGGAAACATCTAAAAATAAAGTTGGGATGTGGACATTAGGTGGTGAAAAAATAATTGATCCCAAATACGATAATTTAGGTTATTATGAATATGAAACATATGAAGGGCAGTCATATATTCTTACAAAAAATGCTGGGAAATACGGATTGATAAATCAGCTTGGAGAAATAATATTTGAAGCTGAGTATCAGGAAATTTATACACTTGAAACAGGAATAAACGATGCATATTATTATGCTGTAAAAAAGAATAGCAAGTATGGCATAGCTGATAAAAATGGTAAAATTATTTTGCCTGTTGAATTTGATTATTTCGATGAAATAGCTCCATGGTATCCTGTGAAAAAGGATGGAAAATATGGGTATTTAAACGATTCCTTGCAATTGGAAATTCTTTGTCAATTTGAAAATGCAGATCCTTTTGATCAGGACTCATTGGCAATTGTTAAATTTGATGGTAAATACGGTGTGATAAACCGACAGGGAAAATATATAATAAATCCGGAATATGAAGATTTTTTGTGTTGTGTTGATGACAAAATTTTCGCTAAAAATAAGGGTCTGTGGGGGCTTATGAATTTAGAAGGAAAATGGTTGGTCGAACCTATTTATTATGATATCAGGATAAATTGGAACAATAGTATGCCTATTTGTTTTCTAAAAAAGAAAGAAAAGTGGGGTTTATTTGATTATGAGCAAATAAAGGAAATGGGATTATTTAATTATGATAAAATAACTACTAATTACAGTACTCCATATATTGTTGTTCTTCGCGATAATAAATACGGATATTTAAATAAAGAATACACGGAAATTATTCCATGTGAATATGAGTTTTTGTCACAATATGTTGAAAATAATCTGATACTTGCAAAAAAAAATGGTAAGACAGGGTTCATTGATATTAGTAATAAGACAGTTATTCCATTTGAATTTGATGATGCAGATGATTTTAGTTATGGATATACTTCCGTATGTAAAAATAAAAAATGGGCAATTGCCGATACAACCGGAAAGGTATTAATGTCTTTTCAATATGATGAAATTAAAACCATAAATGATATCCAGGTTGTCGCCAGAATCGGGAAAAAATATGGAGTTGTCGATCATTCAGGAGAAATTGTCTATCCATTTGAATATGACTATATTGATCAGAGATCAACGGAGTATTATTTTACAAAAGGTAAAGATGAATCGGGTTATCTGCCAAAAAAATAATTTCTTGTGAACTTGTAGGCTTTATTCAATGATTTTGTACATTTTTTTCTTCTGCACTTCAAAAACCATATACTTTTCGGTTAAAAAATTAAGTGCATTTCCATCAAAGCTACGAATGTATTTTAAATAAATGATATCATTTATATCAATATCTTCTGCAAAAGAACCATTTTCATCAATCAGCATCTGAGGCATTTCAGACCCGATTACCAGAATAGGACAAGATATTAGAATACTGTCGGGAACTTTCAGCAATTCATTTTTCAGATCAGATATTTTAACAGGTAAAAGACCTTTATTCATTTTGTGGTCAACACAATGATGATTCCAGATTGTGTATTCCGAAAAATCATTACGTCCGAGTGAAAATACCGGCGTTTTTTCTTTACGGTAAACCCTCACTGAATTATAATGTGTTTCAGGTATTATTAATACTGTTTTACACGGATATTTTTCATCAAGAAATTCAGCGGTTTCCTTTGCATAAGAAAATGGTGCATATAGATAATCTGCAATTTTTGCCCTCATCTGCCATGCAGAAAAAGCAAACAGAGGTATTAATACAAAATTCCATCTCACTTTCATTTTTATTTCATTTTGCTGATGTAGAAGAACAACGAACACCAGCAACGTATATAATAATAATGAGTAATGCATCACAACAAGATATTTCACCAGACTTATATAAATAAATGCAGCAAAGCAGATTAAAAAAGATAAAATCCAGATAAGCAAGTGAATTTTACCTGAATAAAATGATTTCCGGATCAGCCAAACAACCATAGCCGGAATAAGAATAAAATATATCACTGTACTTTTTGTGCTCAGCATTTCTGATATTGCCAGATCTATTCTGAAAATCACTTCAGAGAGTGAAGAAATTTTGTTCCAGGAAGTCAGTCCCGGAGTTAGATCAGAAGGAGGCAAAATCTGTAAAAATGCAATAACAAAACCTGCAACAGGAATAAAATTGATGAATTTTATTATTTTTTCTTTCTTCAATATACCTGATGCAAGATAATATATCCATAATGAAAAGGCAATTGGAATAGCAGTGACATGAACCTGTGCCAATAAAAAGAGAGAAAGATTAATCCATAAGTACTTCTTAGTTTGCATGCTTTGTAAATACACAGCCAGAAATAGCAGGATAAAAACATATTGCCTCACATATAAACTATGCCACAAAACTGACAATTGAACAATAAAAATCAACTTGAACATCATCGGTATTTCAATCTTAAACAGAAATAACCACACGAAAAAAGCAATTACAAAAAAATGAATAATGCTGACTGATATTGGATTTATAGGAATTATCCATGATAACAACCAAAGAAAAACATGCCACAAGCCGGTTGTTCCCTCGTATCCGAATGTTTTAATTAAATCAAAAAAATTGCGGTTGTTATTAACGATTAGCAGAACCTGAGATTCGTCCCGCTCAAAAATATGATTCCATTTTAACCAACCAATAGCCCCCGTAAAACAAATTAATATCAGCCATTTAAAAGAGTTTGATTCAAAATATTTAAGCAGTTTTAAAATCATTCGTATCGAATTATAACTGATATTGAGGATTTTTATTCAAAGATATTCAAATTGTCATAGAATATAAATATTTTTTTAACGGGAATTTTCACCACAGAATGATTTTAATAATCTGAAGGCGCTGTAGAACACATAGAATAGCACACAGGAAATCTTTTTGATAAACCTATGTATCTAAGTTCTTATGTGGTGAAAATACATTTTTAATTAACTTTACCGTTCAAGAATTTAAAATTTAATGACAATAAAAAAAACCGAAAATATTCCTGACACCGATTCAAAGTCATTTACTTCACACCTCGATGATTTAAGGAAGCATTTGATCAGGATAATACTGGTTGTTCTATTATTGTCAATCGTTGCATTTATTTTTAAAAATCTAATATTTGATAAAATCCTTTTTGCCCCCAAAGAAGCAAATTTTATTACATACAAAGCACTTTGTTATCTGGGAAGTCATTTAAAAATTAGTTCTATGTGTATTAATGTTGAAAATTTCCCTTTGATAAATCTTGAGCTTGCTGGTCAATTCAGGGCACATATTGTTGTTTCAATTATTTCAGGCATTATACTATCTTTTCCATATCTGATATGGGAATTATGGCGATTCGTAAAACCTGCATTAAAGGTAAATGAACGAAAATATTCCAGATCTTTAATTCTTAGTACATCAATATTGTTTTTTGCTGGAGTTCTTTTCGGATATTTTATTATCACTCCTTTAACAATAAACTTTTTAAGTACATATGAAGTAAGTCATCAACTTCAGGATATGTTTAACTTCAGAAACTATATTTCAATAATCACAACCTTAACTCTGGCCATTGGAATAGTGTTCGAGTTACCGGTATTGGTCTATTTTTTATCGAAAATGGATATCATTTCTCCTTTATTTCTGAAAAAATACAGAAAACACGCTATAGTTCTGCTTTTTATAATTTCAGCCATCATTACTCCACCTGATGTTTTCAGCCAGATATTGGTTGCAATTCCTCTGTATTTGTTATTTGAATTGAGTATTATTATATCAAAACGTGTTTATAAGAAAAAAGAAAAAGAAATTTTTGGCTGATTAATCAAATATTACGTATTTTTGATAAATATTTAACAGAAACCTTAAATAAGACAAAATATGAAAACGCTATTAATATTTTTATTGTTTGCATTTTTTCAACTCTCACTATTCTCTCAGGTTAATTCTGAACAAGTTGTTAAGCCTATCACCAGCACAGATAAGGAACAAATTATTGGTTGGACAGGAACAGTTGAAGAACTGGTTGCACATTTAAACAACTGGGATAAAGACGAAATTCACCTTTATGAGAACGCTGCTGCATTTCCTGACAAAAAAACATCCGGTGAAACCAACGCATGGATTGCACTTCACAAGAAAAAAATTGAAGAAATGGGCGCTTCTGTTTATTGGGATGCCGATTTAAAAGAGTATAAACTCAACAAAGAAGATAAATAAAACCGGATTTATTTTTATATCCAATCCGCAGATTTTGTTAATATTTATTTGCTTCGACACCCAAATTTGTCTATTACATATAGCTTTATTGGTGATTTTTATAAGGTTAAAACAGTACTAATTTGTCGCATTAAACAGGACAAATTGATGGTATTGTAGTTGCCGGAATCAGATTTTAGGAATATTAAATAACGTGAGTTCGATATAGTAATAATAATTATTTTGCTTTTAATCAATTTAATGTATTATGTTCTTTTCTTTTTTTCCGCAAAAAATGAAAAGAACGAAAAGAAA
>JBDRPR010000085.1:0-11547 GCA_043826845.1 Bacteroidota bacterium | reverse complement strand
ATAAGATTCTTCTTTTTTTTGCTTGTTTAGTAACACTAAATTAAGAAGAATCTTTTTTATATCAAATTGAACAACAAATATTTATGAACAATTTGGCTGTTAATAACTTGACGTTTTCTTAGGTCGAACTCACGTTACTATAATAAATTTTCGAGTTGCTTAATAAAAAAGAGAAGAAATGTACAAAATTTGCGTATATTGCTTCCCTGAAAATTAAAATATTTAATCATGAAAAAATTACTTACAATTACAGCATTAATGCTTCTTTCGATGGGACTTTTTTCCCAGGTAGTATATTCGACAAGTTATTCAAGCGATGCCAAAATCAAGGTATATGTAACAGAATACAAAAGCGATGCGGATCTTGTGGTTTATAAAACAACTTATAAAAGTGATGCATCCGGAAATGATGGTGTTTGGTATTTTACCGAATACAAAAGCGACGCAAAAGCGGTGGTTTATTTCACTGATTACAAAAGCGATGCGGATCTTGTGGTTTATTTTACCGAATATAAGAGTGATGCCGGTTGGAAAAATAGTTCCAAAAAACAATTGCTGTATTAATTTTATCAGAATTTAAAACGATCTACTTTTTCTTCTTATTTAACGAATCTAAATATCCTGCCATAATTTTTTGTATATATTTCCCAATTACATCAAATTCGAGATTGACAACAGTTCCTTTTTTGATTTGATGAAAATTTGTAACCTCATAAGTAAATGGAATTATTGCAACATCAAATTTGTCATCTCTTGAATTTACAACTGTGAGACTAACCCCGTTCACAGAAACAGAACCTTTTTCTACTGTAATATTTCCTCTGCTTTTATCGTATTGAAAGGTAAAATACCAGCTTCCGTCAGCTTCAGTCACTTTGGTACAAATAGCAGTCTGATCAACATGTCCCTGAACCAGATGTCCATCAAGCAGTTTGTCCATTGTCATGCTCCTTTCCAGATTTACTTTATTTCCCTTTTTAAGCAATCCGAGATTGGTTTTATCTAAAGTTTCTTTTATGGCTGTTACAGTGTAATTACCGTTTTTTTTGTCAATATTTACCACTGTAAGACAAACTCCACTATGGCAAATACTTTGGTCTATTTTTAATTCTGAGGTAAAAGAACAGCTCATAGTGATATGAAGATTTTCCTTGTCTTTTTTCAAAGCTACGACAGGGGCAGCTTCTTCTACGATTCCTGAAAACATGTTTTTTTGAATTAAGTTTTTGCGAAAATAGAAAGAATTGTTGTTTTAATCAAAAACATATATCAGGTATGAAAAATATGTTTTATTAAAACAGTTATCAGACTTGTATCACAAAATATTAACTATATTTATAAAATAAAAGAGGATGTTTATCTACTTATGAAATATTTACGTAAATCAAGATAGATTTACTAAGGTAACTAATATTAATACACGCACATGCAGGATGTTGCAAATTTCTTTGTTAATAGACAATTATAGGATATTTATTTCTATTTTTGTATGCTTATTTAAAACAATATTTGATCCATGTTTATATTTTTTTGTATCATAATATTTTTTCTGACGTATATATTTACAAGAGAGGAAACGAAATGAGAACAAAGACTGAGTTATACTGCTTTCAAAAACCACATCAAATACAGGTATTATATTTTTTTTTATTTATCATTTTATCCTTACCTGTTTTTTCACAGGATGAAAGAACATGGATTTTATATAGTAAATCTGGAGGAGTCGAAATTTATACAAAAAAAACGGAGTGTCATGACAATGTCAACGGGCTGCATTACGAATATATAATACTTAAGATTTATAATACTACCGATACTACTAAAACATTGAACATTAATAATTACTTGTCTTACGATGAGAAACAGTTCTCTTTAGCTGGAGATGATGCCGGTAACAATTTCTTGATAATTGAAGCTGGGGATGTGATCATGGGAGATTGTAGTAACAATACAAACGAAAATTTGCGTATTTTCAGTCGATTTTTGAATTACAATGATAAGACGGTTCTTACTGGATATAAACTTGACATTAAAGTTGAAAATAGTAATATACATGAGTAATTTTGTAAAAAATATCGCTGTAATACTAATTGTTCTTACACAAACGACTCTCATTTTTTCACAGTGTGATATAACTGCTTCTTGTAACGGTTTAACCAATGATACTATCTGGATTTGTCAAGGGGATCATATAAATCTCCAGTCAACAGGAGACTGTGATGTATATCTGATGCAGAATGATTTTAACGATGGAACAATTGGTTACGGTTGGTCTTCTAATGCGCTCCCAATGTTTGACAACCCTTGTGTTGCAGGACCGGATGGTTCTGTTTGTCTCTGGATTGGGCCTGCATCAAACTTTCCGCGTGAGCTTGTTACTATACCTTATTCAGTAAATCAATCATGCAGAATCTGTTTTGATATGATATATTCTGTTCAAGGGGTATCTACTCCTTGCGAAGGACCTGATCTGCCTGCCGAAGGGGTTCATCTTCAGTGGTCAAATAATGGAGGAGCTACCTGGACAGACATTGACTACTGGGCACCAAATGGAGGTCACGACCCAAATCTTACCAGTTGGAATAACTATTGCTGCAATGTACCGGTTTCAGGAACCAGCGTACAATTCAGGTGGTTTCAGACAAATACTTCAGGCAACAATTACGACCATTGGGGATTAGATAATGTTATAATAACTTGTCCAAGTCCGCCCATTACTGTATGGTGGACAGGGCCCGGGGGATTTACATACAACAACTTTAATCCTCCATCATATGCTCCTACTCAGGGCGGATGGTATGTAGTCAATATTACCGATGGCAATTATTCTTCGATAGATTCAGTGTATGTACAAATTTCCACTCCTATAATTGTAACCTTAGATCCAGTGAATCCCACTCTTTGCTATGGGCAGACTTCTACTTTAATTTCTTCAATTGTTACTGGAGGAAGCCCTCCATACAATTATTTATGGAGCAATGGTGCAACAACCTCTTCAATTACAGTTGGTCAGGGAACCTATTCGCTGGTTGTAACCGATATTGCTGGTTGTTTTTCTTCTTCTGCATCAGTAACTGTTACAGCCAATACTGCCCCGATTACCGCCGATGCCGGATCTGATCAAACGCTATGCGTTACAGCGGGTTCAGTTTCATTAAATGGCTCAGTAACTGTTGCGACAGGGGGAATATGGTCGGGGGGGGCAGGTATTTTTGTTCCTTCAAATTATAATTTGAATGCTGTTTATCTACCTACTTCTGCCGAAATTTCAGCGGGAGGTGTTACCCTTACTCTTACAACTACAGGAAATGGCTCCTGTCCTCCGGTATCCGACAATATTATAATTAATTTCGTCGAATTTTTATCGACGATTTCAATAACTACAACGCCAATAAGCTGTTATGGAAACAATAATGGAACTGCCACTGCAGTAGTTACAGGAGGCAATCCACCTTTCTTATATCTTTGGAATACTGTTCCATTGCAGAGTTCTGCAACAGTAGTTAATCTATCTGTTGGTACATATGTAGTTACAGTTACAGATGGAATTGGATGCACTGGCACATCATCTGTCAGCCTCACTCAGCCTTCGGAACTTACTGCAATAATCACTAATCAGGAAGTTTCCTGTTATGGCGATAATAACGGATATGCCACAGTTTCTGCTTTTGGAGGAAGTCCGGGATACGCATATATGTGGTCAAACGGAAGTAATGGAACCACTATAACAGGGTTATCGGCAGGGAGTTATTCTGTTACAGTCACCGATGCTATGGGCTGCACAGTAGTTGCTAATTCAACTATTCAGTCTCCCGACCTTTTAACCGGATCTATTACTTCTGTGATTCATGTGGATTGTGCAGCAGGAAATACGGGTTCAGCCACAGTAATAGTTACCGGTGGAACGCCAGGATATTCATTTCTTTGGTCATCCAGTGCAGGAAGTTCGGCAACTGCAGTAGGTCTGACTGCAGGCACCTATTATGTAACAATCACAGACATAAACGGATGTCATGCAACAACTCAGGTTACAATTACAGAACCTCCATTAATGAATGTAAATATTTCTTCTGTTGATGTTTCCTGTTATGGTGGGGCCAACGGTTCAGCAACTGCTTCTGTAACCGGTGGAACACCTCCATATATGTACACATGGTCACCATACGGAGGCACATCGTCAACAGCAAATAGCTTGATTGCAGGCACATACACTCTGATCATTACTGATAACCATGCCTGTCAGAAAGCGGTTGTTGTGACTATTTCTCAACCACCCCCTTTACAGGTAACTGGAGCTGTACAGAATGTAAAATGTTTTAATGGAAATACTGGTTCTGCTCAGGTTTTTGTAAGCGGAGGTACTTCACCTTATACATATACATGGATACCAGATATAAGCACATTACCTGTAGCTACCGGTTTAGTTGCTGGAAATTACATGGTGACTGTTCAGGATGCAAACAATTGTGCTTTTAATTTGAATTTATTTGTATCACAGCCACTTACACCCCTTTCCGTGACACTTGTAAACACTAATATCGGTTGCTATGGTGAGCATGACGGATCCATATCGGCTAATGTAACCGGAGGAACACCCCCATATATTTATCTATGGCAACCGGGTGGGAGCACTTCTCCATCTGTATCAAATCTTTATGAAGGAAATTATTTCGTGACAGTCACAGATGCTAATCAATGTACTGTTCTTCAGTCTTCTACTATAAGTCAACCAGGCGGGATAACACTTACAGCATCTACAATAGAATCTATATGTAATAATCCTACAGGACAGGCTTCAGTTACTCCTTCGGGTGGTACTCCTCCATATTCATACCTTTGGTCTCCCGGTGGAGCAACTACCTCCACTATCAGCCTTGTCCCATCAGGTATATATTCTGTTACAGTAACAGATGCTTCAAACTGTTCACAAACAGGGTTGATAACAGTTAATGATGTGTCTGGACCTCAGGTAAGTATTACTGACATCCAAAATGCGTCCTGTTTCGGTTCTCTGGATGGGTCAGTTAGTGCCAGCGTAAGTGGAGGTACTCCTCCATATACATATTCGTGGTTCCCATATGGAGGAAACAGTTCGACTGCGACAGATCTGGGCGCAGGTACATACTCAGTAGTTGTTTCAGATGCAAACGGATGTCAGGGATTTGCCTATACAAATCCAGCCATTTCTCAGCCACCTGTTATTTCAGTGACTTCATCTCAAACAAATGTAAGTTGCACTGGAGCTGGAAATGGATCTACAAGTTTATCTGTAACAGGAGGAACACCTCCTTATACGTATTTTTGGTCACAGGGCGGTTATACTATCCCTAATCCAACCGGACTTAGCCAAGGGGTATATCAGGTGACTGTGACTGACCAAAATAACTGTGAGGAGTACTATTTTGTTGATATAACCGAACCAATTCCTTTATCAGCCACAATAACAAGTTTTCAAAACATTTATTGTTTCGGAGGGAACAATGGTTCGGCTACGGTTACTATAACCGGAGGAACACCTCCTTATACATATCTTTGGTCTCCTTCTGCATCAACTTCTTCTACAGCATCTGGACTTTCTGCAGGAACACATACTGTTTATGTAAACGACTCCAAAGGTTGTTCTATCAGCGCATCGGTTTTTTTATCTCAACCTTCACCCCTTTCTCTGATTTCAGGTAGTGAACAACCATCATGCAATAACGGAACGGATGGAATGGCATGGGTTTTTGCTTCAGGAGGAATTCCTCCATATAGTTACAGTTGGAGTCCTTCTGGAGGCACCAACGATACGGCTTTTAATCTTAATGCCGGTATATACTATGCCGTTGTAATTGATAGTCAGACCTGTCAATCAATGGTTCCAATTTCAATTGGTCAGCCATCTCCTGTGAGTGTTACAATAAGTAACTTCTCAAACGTAAGCTGCTTCAACGGGAATAATGGTTATGCAATTGCTTCTGTAAGCGGTGGAACACCTGTGTACACTTTTCTTTGGTCAAATGGAGTCTTTTCGCCCGCCAATACAGGTTTGTCTGCAGGCTATTATTCTGTTACAGTTTCTGATTCCTATGGATGTACCGGATCTGCGGATATAACTATTGATGTTCCCCTTCAGCCATTAACAGTTGATATACTAAGCCAGAATGTATCCTGCAATAGTGGGAATAATGGTTCGGCATATGCTTCAGTCACCGGAGGAACGCCTCCCTATACTTACATTTGGGTTCCTTCAATACAGTTTACATCCACTGCAGTTAATCTTATAGCAGGTACTTATTCTGTTTCGGTTGCAGATATAAATGGTTGTATGGCTACCGCCAGTGTAACTATTTCTCAGCCTCAGTCATTAACACTTGGCACTTATGCTTCCCAACTTGTCAGTTGCAATGGTACAAATACAGGAGAAGCTACGTCTTCAGTCTCAGGAGGGACTCCTCCTTATTCTTATACATGGAATACTGTACCATTTCAAACAACTGCAGTCGCATCAGATATATTTGCAGGCACATATTCAATAACAGTTACTGATTTAAATGGTTGCATTGCAGTCGATTCTATTCTGATTCCTGAGCCTCCATTACTTCAGGTAATGATTATTTCTCAGGTGGATATTTCTTGCTATAACGGAACATCTGGTAGCGCAATTGGAGGAGCAATGGGAGGAACACCACCATATACATTTTCCTGGAATACTACTCCAGTTCAGTCAGGACAATCAGTTTCAGGTTTGTCAACCGGCTCTTATACCTTGCTTGTAACAGATAATAATGGCTGTACGAACACAGCTATTGTAAACATAATAAGCACATCACAGGTAATTACTTCCGTTGTTCCTTTTGAAGTAATATGTTTGGGTAGTTCTGTAACAATTACAGCAAATGCGTCTGGGGGAACAAGTCCCTATATGTTCCACTGGAACAATGGACTGGGATTTGGCAACAGTAAAACGGTCTCTCCTGTAGTTGATACAGAATACATTGTCAATGCTTATGATGCCAACGGATGTACGGGTGTTCCTGATACCGTTTCAGTCCATGTCCTTTCACTATATCCCGAAAATGTCACTGTTTCCTCATTTTCTCCAATATGTCCCGGAAATTCAAGTCAGGTGATGGTAACAGCTCAATGCAGTAGTTTTGATATATTGACTTATGAATGGAGTCATGGATTAGGCCCGGGGTCGGGACCCTTTGTGGTTGTGCCTGTTCAGGAAACATATTATGTGGTAACTGTTACAAATTCATGTGGATTTTCGGTTGTTGATTCAGCCGGAGTACTTTTTGCTCCCTCACCTGTTATTTATTTTTTTACTGATACGAATCAGGGTTGTATCCCCCTTACTGTTGAGTTTACTGATAGTTCATTTACAACATTTGATGATATTAATCAGTGGATCTGGCATTTTGGAGATGGTAATATATCTGACCAACAGAATACAACTTATACTTATACTGAACCAGGAACATATCAGGCATGGCTGGAGGTTACAACTACAAGTGGGTGTTCATCCAACTCGCAGAGTCATCCTCTTCCAATTTATGCATTTGAAAACCCCAGTGCCTCTTTTACTCTTAATACTACCACAGTACATCTGCCGAATGAAGTTGTAATATGTACCAATACTTCTATCGGTTGGACAGCAAATCTCTGGGATTTTGGAGATGGTTATACTTCTTTACAGGAAAATCCTCAACACACTTATATTGCTTTGGGTAATTATACTATCACTTTGATTGTAACCAATGTATATACATGTTCAGATACAGCTACGCAATTAATAGATGCTACAAGCGATATTGTATTTCCAAATGTGTTTACTCCTAACCCAGATTTTGCATCCGGCGGTTCTTATAACATTAGTAATTATAGCAATCAGGTTTTCTTCCCTTATGCCACAGGAATTGATGTATTTAAAATGCAAATTTTTAATAGATGGGGAGAACTTATTTTTGAAACCAACGACATTAAAATAGGTTGGGATGGTTATTACAGAGGAAACATTTGTCAACAGGATGTATATGTCTATAAGGCTACAGCAACATTCGTAGATGGCCGGACTGTCGAAAAAATAGGTGATATATTAATATTAAGATGATGCGTTATATATACATATTATCCTTTTTTCTTTGCACAGTGACTCTGTACTCTCAGGATCTGCAGCTTACACAGTTTTATGCTTCACCTTTATATCTTAATCCGGCTTTTACCGGGGCTAATGCAGATTCAAGGATTTCAACCAATTACCGTAATCAATGGGCTAGCCTGCCGGGAACCTATTCCTCTTTTTTATTATCGTACGATTATTATCTGCACCAATATCGAAGTGGGGTTGGGGTAATACTAACAAGCGACAAATCAGGAACTCAGGGGCTAGGCAATAATATGCTAGCCATAAGTTATGCATATGACTTCAAGTTTAATCGTATATGGTCATTAACTGCCGGTTTACGTATGGGATACGCTTATAGGACACTGGATTTCAGCAAGCTTCTTTTTGGTGATCAGATTGCCAGAAATGCATCTTCTTCATTGCAAACCACTTTCCCTGAAAAAGTGAACTTCCTTGATATCTCTACCGGTGTTTTAGTATTTTCTTCAATGGAATGGATCGGTATTTCATTCAATCACATCAACGGTCCGGATGAGTCTTTTCTTGGAAAAGAAGTGCCATTACCCATTAAAGGTTCTGTTCACGGGGGTAAAAATTTTCTTCTTGAATCTGGTGGTAGTGGACCAAAAGAAGACAAACCGATAATTACGACAGCATTTCAGTATCGCTTCCAGAAAAAATATGACCAGTTTGATTTGGGTGTTTATTTTAAAAAACCTATGTATTTTGCCGGAATATGGTATCGTGGCTTGCCTGGTTTTAAAGCATACAAGAAAGGATACCCCAACCACGACAGTTTTTCATTTTTAATGGGGGTTGTTTATAAAAAATCATTAACTATGGGATACAGCTTCGATTTTACTATTTCAAATCTGACTATGACTACAGGTGGATCGCATGAAATATCGCTCAGTTATATTTTCATAAATCCAAATAAAACTAAAAAACAACGTTCAAAGATTATTTCTTGTCCTAAATTTTAATAAGCTGTTGCTATACTACATCTGGCCAAGTATTTCAAAATTCGCACATTTTTGCTGGTTTGTTTTTGTCTTGCCATTTTATAAGGTTTGATAGAAACCATTATCATTATGAATAAGTTGATGATTTATTGGCAATTGACGATAGCCTTATGTTTTTAAAAAAGACTTTGAAAAAAAAATGTCAAATTAAGTATGATATATAATACCAAAATGAAACATCCATGACAATTGAAAAAAACCTGCGAAGCAAGCATTAATACCGCTAAAATTAATCAATTAATCAATTAATAAAATAAAAACAGTTGAAATATAATTAATCTAATCTGATTCTTGTATAATTTTTCGCACCCAAACATAGAAATATGAATGCTCATTACATCATGTTACTTCCAACACCAAGATCAATCTGGTCGCCCTGACGCTGTAACCTTTGATAATTGTTAATCCTGTAACTAAAAGTAAGTCTTACGACTGGTGATTCCCCGATAAATCCTATATGTGACTCATAAGTGTCGGTATGAGTGGTTATTTTATAAACCTGTGTTCTTAGAACATCCTGAATATTAAGCGAAATTGTACCTTGTTTTTTCAGCACATCTTTTCTGAATGCTAGTGATGCACCATACATTGCTTCACGAATACCAACTGCTTCTACAGAAGGGCTTGAGTAATTCCCTGCAACTTGAAAACGGGTTGTCGGGTTGAATTTAAATGTCGCGGACATTTGTATATCCCAGTTAAAACTGTTTTTATTCACATTTCTGTTGTCCAGAGTGCCAAGCATCTTGTAATTATATGCATCACCGCTCAAATTCAGGTTAATCCATTTATAAGGATCCAAATTGAGCATGATTTCTGATCCATATGCATAGGTGTTATCCAGATTTTTTGTCATAAGAAACAGCCTGTTTTCACTATCAATTGTTATATCCATAACTTTTGTATCATGATTGATTCGGTAAAACAATCCGGCAGAAATAAACCCTTTTTTTATTCGATTGAAATAATTGAATTCAAATGCATCAATATCTTCGGGTTTCAAATAAGGATTTCCTTTGCTGAAATTATAACTGTCAGAATAATTTGGAAATGGATTAAGCTCAAAAGGCTGTGGTCTGTTTATTCTTCTTGAATAACTTAGTTGAATTTGTTGCTCTTTTTTCAACTTTTTTGAGAAATGTACAGTTGGATAATAATTAAATAATTCGACTGGAAATTTTTCTTCTGTAGTTTCCTGATAAACCAATCTGTCTGTATATTCTCCACGAATTCCGAATTGATAGCCAAAATCTTTTATTTCACCTGAAAAAGTTGAGTAGGCAGAAAATAAATTCTGTCTAAAGCTCATAAAATTGGTAAACAGTGGGTTATTTATCCATACTTCAGTATCAGAATCCATATCTTCAAATTTGAAATCAGAAGTGCCGGGGTTTAAATGTGAAAACAGACCAGCTTCTAATTTTCCTTTACCAATTGGAAGAGTATAATCTGTTTGAACACGCAGATTATCTCTTTGAGAAGAATGATTTGTCCTGCTTTTTATTACGGTTCCAGTTTGATACCATGTATTGTCTGCATAACTTTGTACAGATAATTCATCCTGTTCTCCATTCCATTGCCAAGCTGCTACAGTAAATTGAATATTATGATCTTTTCGGTCAAAATTATGTATAAAAGTCATGTTCCCTGCGTAGTATAAGCCATCCACATTAAAAGTATTGTCAGAAAGTAAATATTGTTCATTATTGCCTGGTTCAGAATTTGAATAGTATTTTGTTGCAAAATCTCTGAAATAACCATAGCTCCCGATTGTTCCCGAAAGGGTAAGTGAATTATTGTCGTTTAAGGAATAATCAATTCCTGCATTTGTCCTCCATGGACGAAATGTGTTGACTCTGTCGCTGTTTTCTTCTAGATAAAGTGTTGTGTCTGACATGAAGTTTTTTCTGATTTCATATGAGGTCTGCTTCATCGGATCCCTGTTGTAATTCGCAGTCAAGAAATAGTTAATTTTCTTTTTTCTCACATTAAGATTAATATTTCCTCCGTATTTATCCCATGTTGCAGTAGTAATACTTACCATTCCGTTAAAACCTTCTGTTTTTTCTTTTTTCAAAATAATATTAATTATTCCGGTAGTACCATCCGGATCATATTTTGCAGATGGATTGGTAATGATTTCAATATTTTCGATAATACTTGCAGGGAATTGTTTTAATGCATCACTACCCTGAATAAGAGACGGTTTCCCATCAACCAAAACAGTAAAACTTGAACTTCCTCTAAGAGTGACATTTCCATCAACATCAACGTTCACAGAAGGAACATTTTCCAGAACATCAGTAGCTGAACCACCTGCTGCGTTAATGTTTTGGCTGACATTAACTACTTTTTTATCAATTTTATAATCGATATAGTTTCTGTCGGCAGATACTTCGACATCTTTTAAAATAT
>JBDRPR010000084.1:0-2207 GCA_043826845.1 Bacteroidota bacterium | reverse complement strand
TTTATCAGCAATTTTTTTACAAAGAAAATTTCTCCTGCTTCCGAAAAGCAATTAATAATAAAATCGTAATAATAATATGCACCGGCAATACCTATCAGAGCTATAAAAACAGAACTTTTCAACCAGAATTCTGAACTTTTTAATGCAGAATAATTTTTAGAAATCAATAGTTTGGGAACAGCTATAATATAATATGCAAAAGCATAATACAGAAAAAAATATAAATATCCGATTGCTTTACCATACGCCTTTCCCAGATATTTATCCTCAAAATCCAGACTGTAATTAATAATGAAAGCAGAAATCAGAAAAACTGCAGTTATTCCATAACTTAACGGATGATAATCATTTTTAATATGATCTTTAAGATATTGAATTATAGTTTTCAATCAGCTAGTAATTAGAATTGTTTTAGAATTTCCCCAAACTTATAATTCATTAAATCGAGATTCTCATTAAAAGAATAATAAATCTTATCATCTGTATAGTTTATATTTATTATTTTAAGCAATATAAGGTCTGTTAATTTTTGTTCAGCTTCGAATCTTGGCAAATTTGCGATTTTACAATATTTTGAAAATGTAATTGAATTATTTTCAGTCAGGAAATTAAAAAGAATTTTTTCTTTTTCAGAATATCTGAATAAAATCCCTGTACTATCACTTATTCTTTCCCATACATTCAACTGAATTTTATTGACCAACTTGTTCTCATCAGAAATTCTAATATATGCAAGCCATTTATTATCTTTGTTTTGTGCAAAAACAGGTATATTGTCATGTTTCTTAATGTCAATTTCCAGGACAATTTTATTATCTACCTCATGTTGTTTTGACGTAAAACTGATTCTTGGTTTTGTGTGAAGATCTGCAGCTGCTTGTACCATATAAAAATCTTCATCAGATTGAATACCTGCAATTTTTCCATTGTCTTTAACTCCGATAAGCAATTTGCCCCCTGAAGTATTGGAAAAAGCAGATAGTGTTTTCGCAATTTTTCTTGAGTCGCTGATCTCAAATTTGAAATCAAGTTTTGAGTTTTCTCCCCCTTCGACAAGTTTTTTTATATAGTCCGACATCAGACAATAATTTGCAACAAAAATATTATTTTTACATAATAATAATTAAATCGAGTTATATCTTTGTAAAAAAAAATACTGAATAATGAATTTTATAGAAGATTTGCAATGGCGTGGGATGATTCACGATATTATGCCAGGAACCGATGAACAGTTAAAAAAAGAAATGACTGCTGCTTATATTGGTTTTGATCCGACTTCTGATTCACTGCATGTTGGAAGTTTTGCTCAGATTATGCTCTTGAAAAGATTTCAACTTGCAGGGCATAAGCCTATTATTGTTATTGGTGGAGCTACAGGTATGATTGGTGACCCATCAGGAAAGTCGGAAGAAAGAAATTTACTAGATGAAGAGGCTCTGAACAGAAATTTAATAGGAATTAGAAAACAATTGGAGAAATTTTTAGATTTTAATTCAGATAAACCAAACAAAGCTGAAATAGTTAACAATTATGACTGGATGAAGGATTATACATTTTTAGCTTTTATACGTGATATTGGAAAACATATGACTGTTAATTATATGATGTCAAAGGATTCAGTAAAGAAGCGATTGACATCTGAATCCGGATCAGGAATGTCTTTTACTGAGTTTTCATATCAGTTGGTACAGGGCTTTGACTTTTTATGGTTGTATTCGAATAAAGCCTGTAAATTGCAAATGGGAGGCTCTGATCAATGGGGGAACATTGTTACAGGAACAGAACTTATAAGAAGAAAAACAGGAGGCGAAGCATTTGCACTGACCATACCTTTGATAACAAAAGCAGATGGTGGCAAATTCGGTAAAACAGAATCAGGAAACGTATGGTTGGATTCGGATAAGACATCTCCATATTCATTTTATCAGTTTTGGTTAAATACTTCGGATGACGATGCAGAAAAATATATAAAAGTATTTACTCTTTTAGATAAAAATCAGATAGATAGCCTGATAAAAAAACATCAGGTTGAACCTCATTTGCGATTATTGCAAAAAAAGCTTGCTGAAGAGATTACTGCAATGGTTCATTCAGTTGAAGATTTAAAAGCAGCAATTGATGCTTCAATCATTTTGTTCGGCAATGCGACAAAAAGGAATCTTGAAAACATTGACGAGAATACATTTTTGTCTGTTTTTGAGGGAGTC
>JBDRPR010000083.1:0-7207 GCA_043826845.1 Bacteroidota bacterium | reverse complement strand
GGTAAAACTGATGAAGACTTATAATAAAAACTAGATGAATAACAAGTAGAAACACAAGAAGAGAAAATAATAGTAAAATAAATAGTGCTTTTATGTACTATATTACAAACATTATTATTACATTTGCACATAATATAGTACATAATGAATACAAAGAAGCAGATAGTATTCCCTAAACACAAGAAGATATTAGAGATCTTCGGGGAAAACATTAAACTGGCCCGTAAACGCCGTAAGTTAACAGCCATACAGGTTGCAGAGCGGGCAGACATTTCCAGAAATACCCTTTACCTGATCGAAAAAGGTAATCCGGGAGTCTCTGTTGGTGCTGTATTTAATGTAATGCGTGTACTCGGATTACAGGATGATTTCCTGAAACTGGCTGCCGATGACGAATTCGGAAGAAAACTTCGTGATATTGAACTTTTAGGTAAAAAATAACCATGTCAGCAGATAAAACAGACATATTTGTTTATGCCCATTGGTTGGGAATGCCGGAACCGGTGCTTATCGGTGTTTTGGCAGCACATCAGGGAAAAGGACGTAAATCATTCAGCTTTGAGTACGATAAGAAATGGCTGAAAGAGAACAATTTTCAACTCATTGACCCGGATATCGGGTTCTATACAGGCCATCAGTTCCCGAATAAAAAGGAGAGCTTCGGTATATTTCTCGATTCCATGCCCGATACCTGGGGCAGAACCCTCATGAAAAGGAAGGCTGCATTACAAGCAATGGAAGAAGGTACAAAGGCTCCGGTGCTTTACGACATAGACTTCATGCTTGGAGTCGCAGACACATGCCGGATGGGAGCTTTACGCTTCAAACTTGATCATGACGGCCCTTTTCTGAATGACGACAACCACTCCCCTGTTCCACCTTGGACATTCGTTGGAAAATTGCAGCATATAGCAGATATGGTGGAATCGGACAAATTAACAAAGCAACTGAATAAGTGGCTTGTTATGCTGATGGCTCCAGGATCATCCCTAGGCGGCGCAAGACCAAAAGCAAACATTCTGGATAAAAATAGCCATCCCTGGATTGCTAAATTTCCTTCGAGGAATGATACTACAGATAAAGCAAAGTGGGAATACCTTGCTTACAAGTTGGCTAAATCTGTCGGTATTAATATGACTGAGTCTAAGATTGAAAAAGTGGCAGGCGCATATCATACATTCTTCACTAAACGATTTGACAGGCTGAACGGAGAACGGATTCACTTTGCATCAGCTATGACCATGACCGGAAATAATGAGGATACTATTAGGGATAATCCTTCCAGTTATCTTGATATTGCATTATTCATTCAGAATCATAGTGGAAATCCTAAAGAAGATCTACACGAATTATGGAAGAGAATTGTTTTCAATATTGCCATTTCAAATACAGATGATCATTTGCGTAATCATGGATTTATTATCGGAAACAGCAACTGGCGTCTGAGTCCAGCATTCGATATCAATCCGTCTACAGACAAAGAAGAACTATCACTCAATATTGATGAAAACAGTGGTGCACTTGATTTTGATCTGGCTATGAGTGTAATTGAATATTTCAGACTAAATGAAATAGAGGCTGGTCTAATCCTTAAAAATGTAAGGAAAGTGGTAAGTAATTGGGAAGATATTGCAAAACAAACAGGAATATCACGCAAGGAAATTGAATTAATGAGCGGAGCATTCCGGTATTAGTTTTGTGCCAATCTGTCACATGTCACACAAACACGCCGGATTTTTGAAAACTTGTTCATAAATTGTAACTTAGATAAATTATTGCCTTTACAACAATTTAAATATTTGCATGTCACGAAAAATAAAAATATCCTATACCGGGTAGTAATTCGAAAAACTTTACATTAATATGAATAGAATAATCTCACTATCAGTTCCAATTCTTGTTTTTGTAATAATTTCATTTTCACAAGAAAAGAAAAACAGATTCTTTTCTGAAGAAGAAATTATTCTGAATACATCTAATGGTGATATCTATGGCTCATTGATCGTTCCTAAAAGGATAAAGACCAAAATTCCAGTAGTATTAATAATAGCAGGCTCGGGACCTACTGACAGAAATGGTAATAATGGATTGATGAAAAATAATTCGTTGAAAATGCTGGCTGTAGGTTTGGGTGAAAATAAAATTGCTAGCCTAAGATATGATAAACGATGTATTGGAGAAAGTAAGAACGCATGTATTCCAGAAAAAGACCTTAGATTTGAAAATTATATAAACGATGCTGCAGAATGGATTGAAAAGTTAAAAACAGATGAAAGATTTAGCTATGTTGCAGTTATGGGTCATAGCGAAGGTTCTTTGATTGGAATTATCGCATCAGAAAAAAGTAAAGCTGATAAGTTCATTTCACTTGCAGGTGTCGGCAATAGAATAAACATTGTTATAAAAGAACAATTAAAAGACCAACCTGTAAAAATAAAAGAGGAATTTTATGCTATACTTGACAGTTTGACTCAGGGCGATACTGTTGTTAATATTAATTCGTCAACGAATTCATTGTTCAGAAAAAGCATACAGCCATATCTGATTTCATGGATTAAATATGATCCTCAAATTGAAATCAAAAAATTAAAAATTCCGGTTTTACTGATACAAGGCACAACAGATATACAAGTAAGTGTTAATGAGGTGAATTTATTAAAAAATTCGTCATCTGATGCTGAATTAAAAATTTTTGAAAATATGAATCATGTTTTAAAAGATTCTTCTGATGATTATGCTGAAAACATAAAAACATATTATAATCCCGACCTTTCTTTGAAAAAAGGGCTTATTGAAGTAATTTCAGAATTTATAATTATCAGACAATAAAAAACACAACTTATAGCTCCCTATTTTTTTACTTTTCCCCTGGCAAGAGAAGCAAAAATACCTACAAAACATAAAACAGCAAATATCAGAAAAATAACTTTCGAACTTGAAATAAACTGAAGGACATTGGAATCTGAAATTTTTGCATCCCCCAGATAAATATGTATGATCATAGTAGCAATTGCCATGCTCATTATCTGTCCCATGAGCCGCATCGTACTTATTGTTGCTGATGCAATACCAAGGTATTTTTTTTCCACAGAACTCATTACCGAATTTGTATTAGGAGTAGAAAATGCTCCAAACCCCAGACCAACGATCACCAGACTCAATATTAGATAACTATTTCCCGTCTCTCCATCCAAAAAACAAAGCAAAATCAATCCGATTACAATAATTCCCATTCCCAGTGAGGAAAGAATTCCGGAATCAATTTTATCAGAAAGTCTCCCAGCCAGTGAAGCTGTAATTGCCATTATTGCAGGCTGTGTTATAAGCAATAACCCTGCATCTCTTGGCTGAAGACCTTTAACATATTGCAAATACAGACTCAGCAAAAAAGTTATTGCGAAAGTCGCTGCGTAATTTATCAATGCAGCCAGGTTTGAAAAAGCAAAAATTCTGTTATTCCTGAATAGTTGAATATTTAAAACCGGTGCTTTAACTTTTAGTTCAACTATTACAAAAACAAGCATTGTTAATAATCCGGCAGAAGTCAAAAATACACCTAGCATTTCAGGGAGTTTTGAAAAACCATACATCAAAGTAAAAACTGAGAACATATAGATTATTGAGCCGGTATAATCAAAATTATCATTTTGAGCTTCTGACCATTCTGACCTGACTTTTAACAAAGTACCAGCAATTACAAAAGCGCCGGCTATAACATTTACAAGAAATATGCTATGCCAGCTAAATGTCTGAGTTAAAAATCCACCAATCACCGGTGCTGCGGTTAAACCAAGATAAACAGCAGAGACGACCAAACCAATCATTTTCCCCCTGTCTTTTGCAGGGAAAACAGAGGTAACCATCGCCATACCTGTGCTCATGATCATAGCTCCACCTATACCCTGAACAAATCGTAAAGAAATAAGCATAAAACTATTAAATGAAAACACACAAAACAATGAGGATAAAGCAAAAATAATATTTCCTAAAAGAAATACTTTTTTTCTACCGTATATATCACCTATTTTACCAAAAGGAACTAAAAACATTGCTGATGATAACAGGAATGACATTGCCACCCAGCTACTTTCAATTGCACTCATCGAAAAATCCTTCGCAATTACAGGAATAGCAATATTGACTGCTGCTGCCATAAAAGCATTGAAAAATGAGGTCACCATAATAACCGCCATCAGCATGGTTTTATTTACCAGAGTGTTTTGACTACTTTCCATGAACAATATTTTTCAATGAGGAAAAAAGCAATTTAATATAATTTGTTAAAAGATAAAAAAATGCAGTCCAATTAAAACAATTAATTTCAAAAGACAATTTCAATCAATATCAATGAATTAACAATTTTAAAGATGAATCACTTCGCCATATGCTGCAGCTGCCGCTTCCATTATCGCTTCAGAAATAGTCGGGTGAGGATGGACAGATTTAATTAACTCATGTCCTGTTGATTCAAGGTTTCGGGCAACAACTATCTCTGCAATCATTTCCGTTACATTCGCACCAATCAAATGTGCTCCCAAAATTTCTCCATATCTGGCATCAAATATTAATTTGACAAATCCATCTCTGTCACCAGATGCACTGGCTTTTCCTGATGCTGTAAATGGAAATTTGCCCATTTTTATCTCATAACCTGCTTCTATAGCTGCTTTTTCAGTCATTCCAACCGAAGCAACTTCTGGTGAAGTATAAGTACATGCAGGTATATTTCCATAATTCAATGGCTTTACATCAAGACCGGCTATTTTTTCCACACAGATAATGCCCTCTGCAGATGCAACATGAGCAAGTGCCTGTCCATGAACAATATCACCAATTGCATAAACACCGTTTATGTTTGTACGGTAAAAATCATCCACTTTAATTTTTCCCTTTTCAAATTCGATCCCTAATTCTTCGATTCCGATATTTTCAAGATTTGGAGTAATACCAACTGCCGAAAGAATGATATCAGTTTCAATTATTTCTTCGCCATTTCTTGTTTTCACAAATGCTTTTACCTTTTCGCCTGATATATCAACAGACTCAACTGAAGAATCAACCATAACTTTAATTCCGGCTTTTTTGAATGATCTTCCAAGTTGTTTTGAAACTTCTTCGTCTTCAAGAGGAATAATGTTTGGCAAAAACTCAATTAATATAACTTTAGTACCTATTGATGAATAAAAATATGCGAATTCACTTCCAATAGCTCCGGATCCGACAACAATCATACTTTCAGGCTTTTCTCTTAAAGTAAGGGCTTTTTTGTAGCCAATTATCTTTTTTCCGTCCTGAGGAAGATTCGGCAATTCTTTTGAACGGGCCCCTGTAGCCAGAATAATATTTTTTGAAGAAATAATTTGTTTTTCACCCTCATTGTCCACCTCAACGCTATTATTTGAAACAAACTTTCCAACTCCTCTTATATGTTCAATATTATTTTTTTTAAAAAGGAATTGAATTCCTTTGCTCATTCCTTCTGCAATTTGTCTGCTTCTTTCTACCATTTTTGGCAAATCAGCCTGCACTTCTCCAATAATATTTACACCATAATCTCCTGCATGCTTAAGATAGTTATACACCTGTGCACTTTTCAGCAGGGATTTTGTAGGAATACAACCCCAGTTCAGGCATATTCCTCCCAATTCAGATTTTTCTACCACACCGACTTTCATTCCAAGTTGAGATGCCCTGATGGCAGCCACATAGCCTCCGGGACCACTGCCAATTATTATCAGATCATAATTCATATTATGCGTTTTTAATAATTATGCTAAATTATATTTTATAAATCAATTTACCAACCGGTAAAATATCCTGCAAATCCGACTATTAATCCCACGAGCATATTAATTAATTTCATTTTCACAAAACTTCTTTTAGATTCAGCAAACAAAGGTAACCCACCATGACCATCCTGAACTATCGAATTTGCAAGCAGAATACTTAAAGGAATTGTCCCGAAATAAAACATACTGACAAAAATCAGGTGTGGACCTGATTCCGGAATAATACCAATTAAAACTGCAAACAGTAAAATGTAAATTTGATTTTTCCCAATCCATAATTCAAAGTCTAAATAATTTTTCAGTAATGCAATCCCTGTCATTGCAATTAAAGTCCATAAAAATATCCGTAAAAAATGTTTCTTCATAATATGCTCCCAGATATGTTCCTGCAAAAAGTGATCAGGAACTATGCATATAATAATCAAAGCAACAATGGAAACAAATAAGAATGTGATTCTGATCCAATCCCAATCAGAATTACTATCTATTTCAGTATTTGTCAGTTTTTCATCTGCAATACCACTAAATTGAATATTTTCTGTCGCGATCTTGTTTTTATCTATGCCAAACGATTGATCATGATCATGACCAAATTCTCCTATAATTATTCCAAATACAAAAAGTGAAAATGCAAAAATTAAAATTGCTCTGTGAAAACTAATTTTTATAAAATTGTCTATTATCTTATTGATACTAAAATTGTTTTCTTTTATTTCATGTTCGTGTATCTGGAAATGTAAAACTTCGTGTTGAAGCTTTACTTTCCTGTTAAACAAATTTATTATTAACCCTGTCAAAACACCTGTTATAAATAAAATAATGATTATTTTAACAGCTGTTCCAGGCATAATTGATAACATTACAAAGGCTTCATCTCCGAATGTTGCAATCATTGATGCTGTCAATGCACCAAACCCTATTATGTTATGCGTATATAATGAAACAATTGTATAAGTCCCCAGGCAACCTGGAATAACTCCAAATGCAGATGCAACCAAAACCTGCAGCCATCGATTTTTTTGCAAAGGTTTGCTCCAGTTTCCTTTTGACTGGACATTAATAAATTCAATTATAAGCATCATTACCAGAACAAAACTGGTAATCATTACAGATTGCTTTATAATTGCTACTAGCATATTTCTATTTAAAATTTAAATGCCAAAATTAGTTATTCCTTATATATGTATAAAAAGTATTTATGAGTTAAAGTCATTTTTTCTGAATAATTTGCAAAATCGAAATGTTTCACAGTTATTATATATTGGTGCATAAGTCTATACAATAACAACTATAAGAAAACAAATTGAAAAAAGTACAATATGACATGACAAAATAAGTAGCTAATAAAAATTTGACTAATATTATATCAAATAGAACCAAAAGAAACAATAAACACTAGACAATCTGCAGTTTTCTGT
>JBDRPR010000082.1:0-6625 GCA_043826845.1 Bacteroidota bacterium | reverse complement strand
GCACAATTCTTCTTCAGGGCGGAACATGGATACATATGCACCGGCTACCATCTTTCCGATGGCACTCTCACTGATGCCTGGGAAAAGCTTTCTGGCGACATCTCCAAACATGAGGTAGGCTAAATAGGTCAGGTTCAACATTTATAATTAATAAATTAAGTCATTATAAAAATGTTTTTTCCTGCCTGGAAGCTGAAATATTAATAAAAATACTTCTGGATCACCCATATAAATCTTTTAATAAAGATACAAAAAATCAAATATTAAAAAGTTTAAGAAAAGATTTTCATTTTAGAAGTTGGAACATATTAGAAAACGAAATTTTACAATTAAAAGATGACCTGACAAACTTTGAAGCATTTTGTTATATAATCAACATGCTTAAATCCAAATTAAAACCGGAAGCAAATACTATCATTTTTAAGGGAAATAATTTGTTTAAATTTTATAAAATTATATCTGAAGTCGATATCAAGTTTTATAATATCAAATTTCTGTCAATTGTTCGTGATCCCAGAGCAATTTTTTTGTCACAAAAAAATACTAAACTAAACAATAAATCCCTTAATAAAAATCCATTAATAACTTCTAACCATTGGAGATGGTTTACAAATAATATTATAAATGAGAAAAAACTATTTGTTATCAAGTATGAAGATTTAATAGATAATTATACTAAAGAAATAAAGAAGATTGTTGATTTATTGGATTTAAATGATAATGAAATTGATAACTCAAATTCATTTTATAAAATTATTCCTGAAGATTTAAAGCAATTACACGAAAAAGTTGATTATGCTCCTGACAAATCAAAAATTGACCAATGGAAAAAAGTGTTGAAAAATGATATTGTTTATATTATTCAGCATCAAAACGTAAATAATTTTAATGAATTCGGGTATATTCTTGAGAAAACACATGTGAATAAACTGAATATTTTATTTTTAACAGTATATTTTAGGTTTTTAATTTTTTTTGGAATTAGTAAATACTGATTTTTTAAGATTTTTTTTAAATTTTATTAAAAAATCCGGAACACAGATCCTGTAAAAATCACCAACCAGATATGGTATATATTTAATTGAAAATCCCATTAACTTAAATGCCTCAATTTTTGCTTTAATTACATATCTATTTTGTTGTTTTCGGTTTTTCAGGGACACCATTTGAGGAGAAATTCTATACCTCACGAGAATGTCTGGTAAAATTTCAGATTCATAAAGTGTAATTATTCTTATCCAATATTCATAATCCTCTGAATTTTTATATACTTCATTATAATATCCTATTGAATCAGTTAATGATTTTTTAAATATTACAGAAGAATGACAAAACAGGTTGTATTTCAGTATGTTTTTTTTTATATCCTTATAATTATATATCTTCTTTTCATTGCTTTTCATAATATTACCATTTTCGTCAATGATAATTTTAGATGTTCCTAATAAATGAAGTGATGGATTTTGGCTTAAATATTTTATTTGTTGTTCCAATTTATCTTTTTCCCAAATATCATCTGAATCAATTCTGGCAATAAACTCACCTTTTGCGTGTTTTAATCCAATATTAATTGATCTTACAATTTTAATATTTTCATCATTAGTAATAATTTTTATCCTATTGTCTGAATCAATATATTCTTCAATTATGCTTTTTGTATTATCAGTGGATGCGTCATTAATAATAATAAATTCAAAATCACGATATGTCTGATTAATAACAGATTCAATTGCAAAGCGAATAAATTTTTCGCCATTGAAAACAGGCATTATTATACTCACAAACTTATTCATCATGTAGTTTCTCCAATTGCTTTATATATAGATTTGCAATTTCATTCCAATCAGGTAATTCATTTACTCGTTTTACACCTTTTAATATTTTTATTTGCATTTCATTAGTATTTTGAAATGCACTAATAATTGTATTATAAATATTATCCGCATCTAATGGATTAAAATAATATGCAGCATCTCCGCATGCTTCTTTTGCAAAATCCAAATCGGAAGTAAAAATTGGTTTTTTATAGAATAGCGCATCAGAATATGTCGCTGAATATGACTCAAGTAAGGTTGGTAAAATAAGACCATCTGATCTCTCATATAGCTCTTTAATATTTTCTTGCTTTATTTCACCAGCATTAATAATAATATCTTCAAGACCTAGCCGTTCAATCTCATTAATCATCTTTCTGGCCTTAGTTCCTTGTTTTTTTTCAATTGTAATTATAATTATAAATCCAGAATTATTTTTTTTAATAATTCTTGCTAAATCAATGAGTATCTCTAGATTTTTATGCTTATAGTATCTCGCCAGACAAAGTAGTTTGGTTTTATTAATCGAATCTAAGTAGCTTAATTTATATGATTCAGCAGTTTTTAATAGTGAACTCGCCATTGGCACTATAATAATCTCTGCTTCCGGCCTGTACATTTCAAATAATTTGTGTTTTATTATTTTTGTTTGGGTAAATATTACTTTAACATATTTTATATTTCTTTTAAAATAATATGATCTGAGGTGCTGTATAATTCTCTCTTTAATGTTTATATTAAGTCTCCTTAGATTCTTGACTATAACAAAAGGATTTGATAATAAAATAGCCTGAGGCAAATTTGTAGATAAAGGAATGTTGCCAAGAGAAAAAATAATATCAGGTCTAAATTCAGATATTATGTTCTTAAGCCATACTTTTTTTAAATAAAATCGTTTATATTTTTTTAATAATCTATCAGGGACCAACCTTATTTTAATCATTTTAGATTCAAACTGCTCATAATTATTATTCTCAGGAGCGACTACCAATAAGCTATGTTCATGATTGCCCATATTGTACGCATTCAAAAAGTTATGGGCAATAACCAGACCTCCCGCAAATTTAACTGTTACTGCATTAATTAATATTCTCACTTTTTGAAGTCTTTAAAACATATTTTGCCACTACAAATATATTTAATTAACATTGCAATATAAAATGAACTTAGATTCAAAATAGAACAATATTCCATTGTTAGCTGAAAACTAAAAATAAACAATGAAAATTGCGATACTTGGTACTCGTGGAATTCCAAACAATTATGGCGGATTTGAACAATTTGCTGAAAATCTTTCTCAGGAATTGGTCGGTTTAGGACATGATGTATCAGTATGTAATCCAAGCTTTCACCCATTTAAAGAAAAATATTTTCAAAATGTAAAAATAATCAGAAAATTCCATCCTGAAAGATTAATAGGTCCAGCAGCAAATATAGTATATGATTTTTTATGCTTACGAGATGCAAAGAGAAAAAAGTTTGATGTGATTCTTGAATGTGGATATGGAAGTGCTGCTTTTTCATATTTGTTTTTTAATACCCGAAAAAAAAATGTAATTACAAATATGGATGGAATGGAGTGGCATCGCTCAAAATGGAGTAATTTTACAAAAGGAATAATTCAAAGGGCTGAAAAAATTGCTATAAAAAAATCAAAAAAAATTATTGCTGATAATATTTGTGTTAAAGATTATTATAGAAGTAGATATGGTATAAATGCCGAGTTTATTCCTTATGGAGCTATGATAAATAATAATTATGACAAAAATTTACTTGAAAAGTTTGATTTACAACCATACAACTATCACCTTTTGATAGCGAGAATTGAGCCTGAGAATAATATTGATATGATTCTTGAGGGAATTTTGAATTCTAAGTCTGAAAACAAGATATTTATAATTGGAGATACAAAAACGAAGTATGGAAAATATTTTAAATCAAGGTTTCGAAATTTAAATATCATTTTTCAAGAAAGTTTTTATAATGCAAAAGAGCTGAATTCTTTAAGATATTTTTCAAATTCATATTTTCATGGACATTCTATTGGAGGTACCAATCCATCACTATTGGAAGCAATGGCATCTGAATGTTTTATTTTTTCACATAAGAATATTTATAATCAATCCGTTCTGGAAAATAATGCAATCTATTTTAAGAATTCCGAAGAGCTGTCTCTGAAACTTAATGATTTTGAGCAATTGATTAAAAATAAATTGTCTTTTACTCAAAATAATCTTAGAAAAATAGAAGAAAAATATTCATGGACTCGTATTGCAAAGCAATATAATGATTTATTTCTAAAATTATTATAGACCCTTAAATTTAAAAATCGAAACATGAGTCTGCTCCGAAAAGTCAATTATACTGATTTCAGCGACTTTTTACTCTAAATCCCTAAAGGGAAGTCGCTGAATATCAGCCACCCTTTAGTCCCCGATAGCTATCGGGAGGGGTAAAGCTGATATTCGAAATTAAGACTTTTCGGAGTGGACTCAAACATTTATTTTTTTAATAGTCTGGATTTATGCAAAAATGCAGGTTAGGTCATTACAAATTTTATTTGTTCTTCTCCAGGATTCAAACCAGATAATGTGGTTATGGACTTATGTGATTAGTTTGTGAAAATATGCCTATTCAGGATATTCGTCAATAAAAACAATACATTGGTCAATTTATTTATGTGATTCAGGTATTATCACGTAAAAACAAACGTATATTTACCTATTCCGAAACAGGTAAAAAATGTAACATTACAGAATAAAAATACGTAAAAATTATATAAAAATACGAATGAAATTTTAATATACTTTGAAAAAATTATTTTTAATAATATTCATTATATCAATATCTCAATTATCTGCATATTCGCAAGGATGGTTATGGACATCTCAATTTAAGGGAGTTGAAAATATTGACGTTGAAGCTATTTGTACAGATTATGATAATTCTGTTTATATTTTAACAGAATTTTATGGGACTATTGATGTTTTAGGTCAAAATATTATTTCGTATGGAGATAAGGATATATTACTGACAAAATTATCTAAAAATAATGAATTATTATGGGTAAGACATGCTGGTGATGTTGATATCGACGACCCAAAAGCTCTTTCTATTGATGACGATGGAAATACATATATTACAGGCAGTTTTCAGTCTAACTCATATTTCGATTCTAATGTAATATTGGATTCCAAAACTCTTGTTTGCACTGATGATAAAGATGCTTTTTTAGCAAAGTATGATATTGATGGAAATTTAATTTGGACTAAAAATATTGGAAGTGGGAATAATATTCAAAAAGGCAGATCAATAGCTTTGCACTCCAATGGAAATATTTCATTATTAGGGCTTTTTAAAGAAGAAATTAAATTAGGAGATCCAAGTTCACCTACAATAACATTATCTGCAAATGGTTTCACAGATTATTGGTATGCCAAATTTGATAATCTTGGAAATTATATTAATTCAATGCATTTTAAATGTTCATCAAATTTATCCGATATTAACAGAATAAACGTTGATAATTCAAATAATATATATATATCAGGTCATTTCACGGACACAATTATTATTGGAACAGACACAATTGTTTCAAATGGACAAAATGATGTTATTATAATCAAATTTGATAATTTAGGAAATATTATATGGATTAATAATTTTGGAAGTGAATTAGATGACAGAACTTATAACTCGACTTTTGATGATAATGATAATTTTTATTTATCAGGATATTTTCAGGATACATTGTTTTTTGGAGCAGAGATGCTAATAAGCAACGGGGGATATGATATTTTTATTTCAAAATTTGATAAAAATGGAAATGTTTTATGGGCAACAAGTTCAGGCGGCTCAAGTAATGATTACTCTTCAGATATTTTTGTTGACAATGATGATGTTTTACTTTCTGGTTCTTTTTCCGGAACAATTCAAATAAATAGTGATATTTTAACATCTTCGTCAACTTCAAATCAGGATGCATTTCTTGGATTTTATGATGGAACTACAGGAGTTGAGAAATCGGCAATTCAAATTTTATCAACAAGTTATGTGGCAGAAGACAGAGTCTCAGATATTGCGGTTGATAATTTTGGGAATATATATATGGCAGGATATTTTAAATCAGATTTTATATATATAGGTTCGGATATAATTGCAAACACAAACAGTGGAAAAAGTGATGTTTATATTGCAAAATATGGTTGTTTCGATGAATTATTTTTTACAACCAAACCGGTAAGTTGTGTTGATGGGATGGGAATTCCAATATTTTTTGATGGTGAAGCTACTGTTACTCCATCTGGTGGACCAGGACCTTTTTCATACAATTGGTCAAATGGAGGAACCACTCAAACAATAACAAATCTGGGTATGGGTACCTTTAATGTGACAGTTTCAGACCTTACAGGATGTTCTGTTACCGGATCTGTAACGGTTGGTCAATTGCCGCAATTACAATCTTCTATTGATTATGTTAATGACGTTACATGTCTGGGATTGAGCGATGGTGAGGCAGGAATAATAGCTGAATTTGGAGTTCCTCCATATAGTTATATTTGGTCAAACGGTGCAACCACTTCATCAGTTACTAATCTTTCTTCTGGAATTTATGGTGTTACAGTTACGGATCAGTGCGGAAATATTTCCATACTTTCCATCACGATAAATCAGCCTGATGCAGTAACAGCAAGTATTGCTGCACAGACAGATGTGAGTTGCAACGGTGGTAGCGATGGAAGTGCAACAGTCACTGCCGGAGGCGGAACAGCACCTTATTCTTATTTATGGAATGATCCTGCTCCAGCACA
>JBDRPR010000081.1:0-14936 GCA_043826845.1 Bacteroidota bacterium | reverse complement strand
AACATAATAAATAACACAAATAATAAATGTGATATTTTTCTTTTGGGACCATCGAATATTTTGCACTCAGATATGATTGATTACAGGAATATAAAATTTGTTTTTGGTTCTGTTTTTCAGAAAAACGACCTCCGAGTTCTGAAAATTATTTCTGAAGGTGGAGGAACTCCGGATTTTCTAAAGTATTTAGAAAAAGTTTATATCCAAAAATAATACAGATTCAACTATCTTTGTGTAATCAGTTTTAATTTAAGGATAATGCAGATAACCCTGAATAACAGACCTGAAATCATTGACAAGGATACTATCACAATAAGCGAATTACTTGTATTAAAGAAATTTACTTTTAAAATGTTGATTATTAAGATAAATGATGCATTTATTAAAAAGGATGATTACGACAACACAATAGTAAAAGAGGGCGATCAGGTTATTGTTCTGCATCTTATCAGCGGCGGTTAATTTTAAACAGCTTTTTGTTGAATAAAATAATTTCTTTTATTGCTGTATATTATTTGAATATATATTTTTACATACAGAATTTATGTCAAAAAATCTTTTCATAAAACGTTTATTACCTGTAATAAAAAACAAATATTTTATTGCAAGTTTTGCATTTCTGATAATCCTGGCATTTTTTGACAGTGATAATCTGTTTGAACAAATGAAAAACAGACAAAAGATAAAAGAACTTGAAAGACAGAAGGAATTTTATATAAAAGAAATCGAACGAAACCAGAGACAACTTCACGAACTACAGACAGACAAAACAAATCTTGAAAAATTTGCCCGCGAAGAATATATGATGAAAAAAGAAAACGAGGATGTTTTCATTATTGTAGATAACTAATATCATTTTATTTAGAACTGACTGATAAAGTTTTGCATCATTACGCAAAATTATACAGTAATACTGCACTGCTTGTGATAGATACAAATAAACCAAAGCCTAGTAGAGGCGATATTATGGTATAAAAGAATACATGAAAAAAAATCAAATGCCGTGATACGGCATTATATATGCAATGAACTGAAATGTTTTTAACTCAGTTTTTGTGCTAATAATACTTTCCGGTGTCAACTTTTCGGAAAATTTCAATTAATTCTTTATCCCCATACGAACAATTATTTTTATACAACTCAGCAAGATAAATATTTGCCTGTTCAACAACCGGTTTCATCCTATAAATATTTGTATGAGAATAGTTTAAAAATTTAATTACCTGAAATGCATTAAAACGATTATAAAAACGCTTTATGAAAATTCTTAATGATGCGGAGTTCTTAATTGATTCATTAATTATCTCATATAATTGAAATTTATCGAAAAACACTCTCAATGATTCAGGTATTTCTGAAACAGTTAAATCAAATTCATTAGGCCTATTATAGAAATCCGGCACAATAGAAAAAAATGATTTCAGGTCAGAAAATGCTGAAAAACTATATGTAAAATATACATCTTCTTTATTTTCCAGCATTTTTTTTATTGCTTTTCCTGTTCCGAAAGGAACTCTGTTAGATGGCCTGGAAGAAGGATAAACACAAGTATTATTTAAAACTACGACACCTCCTATATGAAACAATTTATGAAGAAAATAAAAATCTTCACCTGCCTGACGCTTGTTCATTCCTCCTTGCATTGCATATAGAGATGCTTTAATCCCCATGCATGAGCCAATTGTATGATATGAATATGGGAAACCCGAATACCTGAGAGCATTTACAAAATATCTCAGATGTAATTCATATTGCAATACTGCATGATAAATTTCATCTGAATATTCATCTCCAGTCAAAGGATGTTCAAAATTTGAAACAAACAGATTTACAGCAGGTTTTTTACAAACCTCTTTTTCTATTTCAACAAGATAATTTGACTCACATTTGCAATCTGCATCAAAACAGACTATAACTCCATCAGGTTTGTTTATAGAATTAAATCTTAAAACCGCTTCATCCATTCCTATTTTTCTTGCTAAACCAACTCCTGCATGCTTTTTGGGAACATCCGAAATATGAACTACTTCTATCCTTATTTGAGAATCAGGATGAGAACTTTTCCATTCTTCGATCTCAGTAATTGATTGTTGATTTTGTAAAAGAATCGCTTCTTCTGAATTTTCAGGTGAATTGATGACAATAATCAATTCGACAACACAACTCACATTATTACAATTATTTAATGAATCAATTGCATTAATAATTTCCTTTTCATTATAGCAAGGAATTACAATAATTAACCCTGTGTTTTCATCAACAGGATTTTTTATTCTGCCATTATTAACATTTTGATGGGAAAGATATCCTGATGCAAATGACATTAACCTATTTACTTGTGGTAGTCTGTGCTTCTTTTTGTAACTTATATCTCTGATTCATTAAAGATAATACAGTATCGGTGATATCATCTGTTTTCTCACCATAAAGAAGATTTCCTCCGTTAATAATATAACGATAGCGTTTGTCTGAATTAAAAATTCTTACAAAATTCAGTACTGTATCCAAAATCTGCTGTTCCAATACCAGGCTTTCATTCATAAGCTTTTCTGATAATTGTTGCTCAGAAAGAGCAAGGTTTTCTCTTTTCTTATATAATTCATCAGCCTGACTGTTATAACTCTGTTCGCTAAGGAATAAGTTATTCTGAACTTTATTCTGAAATGCGGCCATATCTTTCTCAAGAGCTTTGGCTTGCCTGGTTAATTCAGCCTCCATTTCAGCTTTTCTTGTTTTGATCTGATCTTCAAGATCCTGATAAAAGTTATATTCCATTAATAATGAATCAACTTTAATATACGCAATATTGCCAGAACCTGAGTTTGTTACAGATAATGTGTCGTTGATGTTTTTATCGTCCGAAGGTTCCGTGTTGTTTGTTGTAAAATATATGCCATAAAGAATCACAACCCCAACAAGAGATATGGCACTTATTATTAGTGAAATGTTTTTCATTGTATTATAATTTATTTTAAATAATATTTGCTTTTTCAGAGAACAAACTTACATAAAAAATCATTTCGTCCTTGACTTTTTTGTTTCCTTTTTTGTCAAGTAAAAAAGAAAAGCCTGCAAGTTTACTCAGCTAAAGCGGAGGCTTGAGGGCAAAATAAGCATATACATTACTTTTTTTCGCTAAAATATCCTGACAGTTGTCGGGAGAAGCAAAAAACAAAAGTGAACTTATCGGTTGTCGATAATATTTGACAATGGGTGTTTCTGATATAAAAATCAGTTTATATAATTTTCCGCACTAATCGTCAGAAGTCGGGACAACCATTGTTAATTAATTTACAATTAAAGACAGCGATCTACGTTATTAAATATTATTTTTGGAAAAACAACAAATTTGAAATTCAGCAAATACATAAATAATATATCTGCCCTTCAATACACCGAATTGGCAAGATATGGCACATTATTTATGATTGGGGTTCTTTTTACAAAGAGTCAGCTTAGTGCCAAAGAAATCGGCTTTTATGAATCGTTTATGTTCATTGCCGGTGCAGTGAGTTTTTTCTGGCTGTCCGGACTAATTAAAGCATTCCTTCCTTTATATAATACCAGCAAAACTTTTGCTAATCAGCCAAAAAAAAAATCTCCTGAATTTTTCAGTTTCTTTTGTCTGGTGTTTTTCATAAATATTCTCGTCATTATATTATTACTTCTTTTTAAAAATTCTTTTACCGATTTAATAGCAGAAAGTTCTGATTTTCCTTATATTAATTTATTACTTGTCTATATATTCTTAAACAATCCATCAGGGATAATCGAGTATATTTATCTTCTTAATAAAAAACTTGACGGAATAATTATTTATAGCAGTAGCACATATTTTCTTCAATTAATCATAGTCGGATTAATGCCAATTTTTGGATTTGCGCTTGATTATATTTTTTATGCTCTGATATTTATCAGTAGTATCAGGTTTATCTGGTTGATTATTCTGGTTTTCAGATTTTCATTAATAAAACTTTCATTTAGCTACATTAAAGAACATATTCTTATTGCCCTTCCACTAATATTAAGCCTTTTTTTAAGCGGATCTGCTCAATATATTGATGGATTCCTTGTTACATTATATTTTAATGAAGAGACATTTGCTGTTTTTCGTTACGGTGCAAGGGAATTACCAATCGCAATGCTCCTTGCAAATGCATTGAGTATGGCTATGTTGCCCGAATTTTCAAAACAAGGAAATCTTTCTGCAGCATTAAATACAATAAGAAGTAAATCTCTTAAACTCATGCATTTTCTTTTTCCAATAACTATAGTATTATTAATGACAAGTCATTGGCTTTATCCAAGAGTTTTCAACAGTAACTTTACAGAAAGTGCAAATGTATTTAATGCATATTTATTGCTCATAATAAGCAGACTAACTTTCCCTCAGACAATATTGACTGGATTAAAAAAGAATAAATCAATATTAATGGCATCAACAATTGAATTAATAATAAATTTCGGCCTTAGCATACTGTTAATAAAATATTTGGGCATAACAGGAGTTGCACTTGCAACTGTTTTTGCTTTTATTGTTGAAAAAATTATCCTGATCACCTCATGTAATAAATTTGGAATAAAACCTCAACAATATATCCCTGCAAAATGGTTATTAATATATTCATTTGCAATTATTTTAATATATATTGAAATTGACTTCAAATTATTTGAATTATTATAATATTTCTTGTTCTTGACAAATTCAGTACTTTTGACAAATAATTTATATAAAAAACAAAATGAATGTCCGTATATTTACCCATAAACACCTTCTTATGTATTGAAAATCAATTTGTTCACCCCGACCCTAAAGAGAGCAAATTGATTTTCTTCACACCCTATAGGGACGGGGTAAATGAAGAAAATCAATGTTCACATTAGGTAAGGATACGGATAGTCATAAAAATAAATATGTGGATTACAGTATAATAGCATGAATAACATTGAATTAAAAAAGCATTTTCATCATTTTTATAAAAACACCATTGGATATAATACTACTTATAACTCACCTTATGGTAAGCAAAAAATAGTATATGCCGACTGGATTGCAAGTGGAAGGCTTTATAATCAGATAGAAGATAAAATCAAGCATGAAATAGGGCCTTTTACGGCAAATACTCATACAGAAGCTAGTGAAACAGGTACTCGAATGACAAAAGCATATCAATATGCACACAAACTTATAAAACAACATGTAAATGCAGGGCCTGACGATATAATAATTACTGCCGGATCTGGTATGACCACAGTTGTAAATAAATTACAGAGAATCCTGGGACTTAGAACCTTTGGCAAGCTTAATAAAAAAGAATGTATTTCTGAAAATGAAAAGCCTGTTATTTTTATTACTCACATGGAACATCATTCAAATCAGACTTCATGGTATGAAACCAATGCAGATGTTGTTATAATTGAACCTGATTCTGATCTGTTGGTGAATCTGAATGATTTAAGGAAAAAATTAGATATATATAAAGACAGGAGTTATAAAATAGGCTCTTTTACTGCATGTTCAAATGTTACAGGGGTACATACTCCATATCATAAACTTGCCAGAATCATGCATGAGCATGAGGGTATATGTTTTATTGATATAGCTGCATCTGCACCTTATATGGATATAAATATGCATCCTGCAGACCCTATGGAAAAATTAGACGGAATTTATTTTTCCCCTCATAAATTTTTGGGAGGACCTGGATCATCAGGAGTAATAATATTTGACAAGAAAATTTATACATTGACTGTACCTGATAATCCCGGCGGAGGAACAGTTGACTGGACAAATCCCTGGGGAGAGTATAAATATATCGATGACATTGAAGTGCGGGAAGATGGGGGAACTCCGGGATTTTTACAGGCCATGAGAATTGCTCTGTCCATTGAGTTAAAAAATCAAATGGGCGTACCAAATATACTGCAAAGAGAAAAACACCAGATAAACTGTGTTTTAAATGGACTTAGAACAATCAAGGGCATAAATATTTTGGCAGATAATATTGAAGACAGAATAGGTGCCATATCATTTTACCATTATGATATTCATTATAATCTTTTTGTTAAATTATTAAGCGACAGGTTCGGAATTCAAGTCAGGGGTGGATGTGTGTGTGCTGGCACATATGGTCATTATCTTTTAAATGTTAATAAAGATCATTCACGAAGAATAACTGAAAAAATAAGTCATGGGGATCTTTCTGATAAACCTGGATGGGTTCGGCTTTCTATCCATCCTACAAATTCTGATGAAGAAGTAAATTTTATCCTTTCTGCAATTGAGGAAATTGTGAAAAATCATAAGATTTGGGGAAGAGACTACTCATATTCACCAAAATCTAATGAGTTTCATCATCAGTCTTTTTGCTCAAAGATTGATGAAGACATAAAAAAATGGTTTGTATTTTAATCGGTAAACAGAAAACAAAATATGGAAATAATTAAAGTAAACAATAAATTAACAGTAAAAGAATTTTTAAAAGTTCCTAAATTAATTTATAAAAACGACAAAAACTGGACATGTCCTCTTGATGCTGAAATTGAAGGGATTTTTAATCCCAATGATAATAAATGCTTTAAAACCGGAAATGCAGAAAGATGGATACTGAAAGATAATAATGGAGGATTAATTGGCAGAATTGCTGCTTTTTATGATTTAAGAAAAGCAAACATTAATAATGATCAACCAACAGGTGGAATAGGATTTTTTGAATGTATTAATGATAAAAATGCATCCTGCTTACTTTTTGATACAGCAAAAAAATGGCTTGCAGATAACAAAATGGAAGCAATGGACGGACCTATAAACTTTGGCGAAAATATAACAAACTGGGGATTACTTATCGAAGGATTTACACATCAGGGTTATGGAATGCAATATCATTTACCCTATTACAGAGAACTTTTTGAAGATTATGGATTTCAGGTATATTTTGAGCAATTTACCTATCATAAAGATTTATCCGAACCCTTTCCTGAAAGACAGGAAAAATTCTCCAGACATGTTGGTGAAAAAGAATCATATACTTTTGAAAAGTTTTCATTTTCGAATGCCCGAAAATATATTCAGAATACGACAGACATTTTTAATGAAGTCTGGGCAGATTTTCACGAAGACTATGTTCCGATGGAATATGAAGACGTTGAAAAAACTTTTATGGATGCAAAACCAATTATTGATGAAGAAATTATATTATTTGCTTATGATGAAGGTAAAATCATTTCAATGGTTATTTTGCTTCCTGATGCAAATCAGGTTATTAAAAATCTAAATGGCAAACTGAATCTCATCAATAAAATAAGATTTGTTCTGAATAAAAAGAAAATTGACAGAGCCAGATTATTAATGACCGGTGTTGTGCCTTCACATCAGCGAACGTACATTATCGCAGCCTTATTCATGAAAATGATTGATGCATTAATAAAACAAAAATACAGAGAATTGGAGATGTCGTGGGTTGGTGATTATAATATTTCTGTTAATAAAATATATGCTACACTAGGTATTCCCGTCGTAAAAAAACACGCAACATTCAGATATTTGTTCAATAAAGAAGCTGAATTTAAAAGATTTACGAACGAATCAAGTAATAAAATGCAAAAAATACTTAAAAACAAAGAATAAATTTTGTAAATTGATAATATCTGGTTAATTTTGCACCCCGATTCTATTTAAAGAACTAAGAAATGAAAAAAGACTTACATCCTAAAGATTACAGACTGGTAGCATTTAAAGATATGTCAAACGAGCATACTTTTGTTACAAAATCATCCGCACAAACAAAAGACAAAATCGAAATTGATGGCGTTGAATACCCATTAATAAAGATTGAAATATCAAATACTTCTCATCCTTTCTATACCGGAAAAATGAAACTTGTTGATACAGCCGGTCGGGTTGATAAATTCAGAACCAAATACAAAAAACATTACGAGGATAAAAATAAAGAAGAATAAAAAAAGCCCGATATCGGGCTTTTTTTTTTTAATTAATACAACCTTTTTTAATTTTATTAAGTCTTATCTTTGTTTTTAATAAATACTCAATGTGAACGATGAAAATTAATTATTTAATCAGTTTTATATTCGTCTTATTTATAAGTTTTTCTCTGAAATCACAATGTCAATGGACTATCTATAATCCAACAAATAGTGGATTGCCTGATTACTACATTAATAATTTTTTTATTGATCATAACGATAATATTTGGTTTACATCTTCTATGGGAATTGCTAAATTTGATGGAGACACAAGTTGGACTCTGTATAACTCGAACACAACCGGAGGAGGATTACCAAACAATTATACCAATTTAATTAAAGAAGACAGTTACGGGAATATATGGGTTTGTCATTCTCTTGGAATTTCCAGATACGATGGAAATAACTGGAATACATATAACACCGGAAATAGTCCTTTGTTTGGAAATTATATAGTTTCATTTGCTCCCGACCGATACGGGAATGTCTGGTTCTCTTCAATGGGTACAAAAGGTGGAGGTGTTACTTTCTATAATAATGTCTCTACCTGGCATACATTTAATACTATCAATACCCCAAATTTAGTTAGCAATGAAATAAGTTCTATTGCAATAGATTATACAGATAATGTATGGTTTGCTTCTGCTTCAAATAGTGAACCAGGAATAACATGTTTTTCCGGAATGAACTGGACAACAATTGCATCAGCAGACACAATACCTCTGTATAATATCAGATCAATATTCCCTGACAGCAAAGGAAATATCTGGACCACATCCAATGAATTTGAAGGAGTTCTAAAATTCGATGGCGTTAACTGGTCTCACTTTTCTTCTCAAAACAGCGGTTTACCAAGTGATTACATAAATTGTATTTCTGAAGATATATACGGAAATATTTGGTTCGGTACTTATAACGGAGCAGCAAAATATGATGAAAATAACTCATGGACAGCATATTCGACTTTAAATGGATTACCGGATAATGTAGTTAAAGCTATTGCGGCTGATTCGAAAGGTTATATTTACTTTATTACTAATTATGGTGTTGCAAAACTTAATACTCTGGCCAATTTGCAGGTATTTGTACATAACAACGGATATTATCTTGACTCACAATATATTAAGCTAGAACTTTTTAATCATGATGTTCAATCAGTTTTTGGACAGGATTCTTTATTTTATGTTTTGGATAATTCACAACAAATATATTTCAGTTTTGATATGATTTTACCAGGGAATTATTATATAAAAGCTGTTAAGAAAGATCAGTCATTTTTACCTGCTGTTTTAAATTCATATTATGCGTATAATGACACTTCATATTTGTGGGAAGATGCCACAATTGTTTCGATAAATGAATGCAGTTGGAATTATACCAATATGAATATGTACACAATTGATTCAAATATTATTTCAGGTAATGGAATATTTTCAGGAAATATCAGTTTCTCAAATTCAAAATCTAATGGAGAACCGGTTCCCGGGGCAGAAGTATATATCGAACAGGAACCAAATGATTCACCTTCCTTTTATACTCAAACAGATACTTCAGGGAATTTTATCCTTGATAATATTCCGGATGGAACCGGCTATAAATTAATCATTGACATCCCAGGTCTGCCTCTTATTGAGACTTATGACAGTATTTCTGTTACAAGTTCAGAATTTGTTTTTGATAAATTAAATTTTATTGTTGATACTTCAGGTATTTTTATTGAACCAGCTTCAGCAGTAATTTATAAAAATGATGCATTTTCAATATCTGTTTATCCAAATCCATTTTCATCCGAATTGATTGTAGATTATTATCTGAATGAGAATAATTATGTGCAGATTGATTTAATTAATGAGATTGGAATAAAAATAAAAAACCTGTTTTCAAACAATCAGATATCAGGTAATCACACACTTCGGACTAATTGTTTTGATAAACTCGACGCTGGAAATTACTTCCTTAATGTAAGAATTGGAAACTCAAACTATTATAAAAAATTGATTCTTACAAAATAGTATCTGTCCATGATGTCACATAATGCAAAATACAATGGAACGCTGATAACGCGGATTGTTATGATTTTCACAGATATAATCATAATTTATCATAATCATCAGTGTTATCAGCGTTCTGTTATTCCACTTTATGGACAGATTCTAAATAGCTATTTTATTCCCTATTACTAATTTATGCGATAATTTACATATTATGCTTCTCGCATTTTGTTCAGAGAATTATTTATGTAATTTTGTCATGTAACAAATTTGCACAATAATGAATTACATTTTATTTGACGATTCAACCTGGAACAATTTGAAACCTCTTTCTTTTACAAGACCTGTTGCAGAAATAAGGGTTGGCATAATGACCATAAAAGAAAAATGGGAAAAATATTTAAATACTACATGTTCTTATTATACAGAGACATATTTAAGAAAAAAGTATCCTCTTAAGACTGATAAAAAAAATATACTTATAAACAGCTCTGTTCTTCCTGATGAAATTCTTTTAAAGAAAATTCTTCAGCTTTGCGAAGGACAAGCATTGGTTTGTGAAAAAAACCTTATTGCATTTTATTGCAATCATGAAGATATTTCAGGTATTGATTTTTCTGACATTAATCAATTCAATATAATTGAACATAAATCAGATATATTAAAAATTAATGAATTATGGGATATATTTTCCTTAAATGCTGTTGCAATTGACAGAGATTTTAAATTTTTAACAAATGGCCGTGTCTCTGAAAAACCAGGTAGAACAAATCAGGTATTGGGAGATAATTTTTTTATTGAAAAAGGTGCAAAACTTGAATGTTGTGTGCTGAATTCCATAACCGGACCTGTTTACATAGGAAAAGATACTGAAATAATGGAAGGATCGGCAATCCGTGGTCCTTTTGCTTTATGTAATAATTCTACATTAAAACTTAATTCAAAAATCTATGGAGCTACAACAATTGGTCCTCATGCCAAGGTAGGTGGAGAAATAAACAATTCTGTGATTTTTGGCTATTCCAATAAAGCTCATGACGGATTTTTAGGACAATCAGTTATTGGAGAATGGTGCAATATAGGAGCAGATTCGAATAATTCAAACTTAAAAAATAATTATGCTGAAGTAAAATTGTGGGACTATAATACCAAAAGGTTTAAAAAAACAGGACTACAATTTTGTGGCCTTATTATGGCAGATCACAGCAAATGTGCTATAAATACAATGTTTAATACCGGAACAGTGGTTGGAGTATCATCAAATATTTTCGGTTCCGGTTTTCCAAGAAACTTTATACCAGACTTCTCGTGGGGTGGAGCTCAGGGATTTACATCTTTTGATTTAAAAAAAGTATTTGAAATTGCTGAAATTGTTATGGCACGACGATCAGTTCCATTTACTGATATTGAAAAAGAAATACTTGTCCATATTTTTGAAATAACTGAAGAGTATCGAAAATATTAACCTTATATGGCATAAGTATTGCAAAACGTTATATTCTGTATTTTTTTTAAACATTCTGTCAATTTGTCTTGTTTATTAAAATACCTGGAAATTATAAATTAAGCATTGTATTTTCAATTTTACATATCTTTTGAAAATACCCTGCTCAAATAAAGATTAAAACATGAATAATTCAAACGACAATAATAAATTTCAAATTATAGTGTCGAGACAGGATAATGAACGCAATGAATTTATTCCGATTATCAGCGATGAAGATGAAGAATCTCTCAGCAAACATGATGTCCCTGATTTATTGCCAATTCTGCCTTTAAAAAATACTGTCCTTTTCCCCGGTGTAATTATCCCTATTACAGTCGGAAGAAAAAAATCTTTGCAGCTGATCAACGATACTAACCGCACAACAAAAATTATCGGCACTATATCACAATTCGATTCAACTATTGAAGATCCGGTCTTAAAAGACTTATACAGAATAGGAACTGTTGCAAAAATAATTAAAGTCCTTGAAATGCCCGATAATACCACATCAGTAATAATCCAGGGGCAAAAACGCTTTCAATTAGAGGAAATAATTTCAGATGACCCATATATGATGGGCAGGATTTCTGCGGTTACAGACATTAAACCGGAGACAAAAGATGAAGAGTATCAAGCTATTGTGGGAACATTAAAAGATCTTGCCATAAAAATCATTAAATTATCATCAAATATTCCTCCCGAAGCATCATTTGCAGTTAAAAATATTGAAAATGCCACTTTTCTTATCAATTTTATTTGTTCAAATACTGATATTAAAGTTCCCGAAAAGCAAACTCTTCTCGAAATTGATTCATTAAAAGACAGAGCCATTCGTTTGCTTGAACATCTGACAAGAGAAATTCAAATGCTGGAATTAAAAAAAGACATTCAGCAAAAAGTGCGTATGGAACTAGACCAGCAACAAAGGGAATTCTTATTGAATCAGCAGATAAAAACCATTCAGGAAGAATTAGGAGGTAATCCGATTGATCAGGAAATTGCTGACATGAAACAAAAAGCAAAAGCAAAAAAATGGTCTGTTGAAGTAAAAAAAGTATTTGAACGGGAACTTGCCAAACTTCAAAGAATGAACCCTGCTGCAGGAGAATTTTCTGTTCAGTTGAATTATATCGAAACCTTGCTTGATCTGCCATGGAATGAATTCACAAAAGATAAGTTTGATCTGAAATTCGCACAACAGGTTCTGGATGAAGATCATTACGGATTAAAAGATGTTAAAGAAAGAATCATCGAACATCTGGCAGTTATCAAACTGAAAAAAGATATGAAATCTCCGATTTTATGCCTTTACGGACCTCCGGGAGTCGGAAAAACCTCGCTGGGAAAATCAGTTGCCAGAGCTCTTAATCGTGAATATGTGAGAATGTCATTGGGTGGTCTGCACGATGAATCCGAAATTCGTGGACACAGGAAAACTTATGTTGGAGCAATGCCTGGCAGAATAGTTCAAAACATCAAAAAAGCAAAATCATCAAATCCGGTATTTGTTCTGGATGAAATAGATAAAGTAGGAACTGATTTTAGGGGAGATCCATCATCCGCCCTGCTCGAAGTTCTCGATCCTGAACAAAATTTCGCTTTTTATGACAACTACCTTGAAATGGAATATGATCTTTCAAAAGTCATGTTCATAGCTACTGCCAATACGACAAATACTATCAGTCCAGCACTTAGGGACAGGATGGAAATGATCAATGTCAGTGGTTACATAGTTGAAGAAAAAATTGAAATTGCCATTCGTCATTTAATTCCAAAACAGCTGAATGCAAATGGATTAAAAACATCTCAACTTGGTTTTTCAAAAGAAGTAATCGAATTTCTGATAGAAGACTATACGCGTGAAAGCGGAGTAAGAGGTCTTGATAAAAAACTTGCAAAAATATGCCGCAATACAGCTAAAAAAATTGCTCTTAAAGAAAAATACAATAAAAAGATTAAAACAGAAGATATAAAAGAAATATTGGGCCCTCCCGACTATTTTAATGAAAAATATCAGGGTAATGATTTTGCCGGTGTAGTAACAGGACTGGCATGGACTGCAGCAGGCGGAGATATTCTGTTTGTGGAAACCAGTCTGAGTAGAGGGAAAGGTACTCTTACAATTACAGGAAATTTAGGTGATATAATGAAGGAATCAGCTGTACTGGCTCTTGAATATCTTAAAGCTCATGCCGATAATTTATCTATTCCAAATGAAGTATTCGAAAAATGGAATGTGCATGTACATGTACCCGAAGGAGCTATTCCCAAAGATGGTCCTTCGGCCGGAATTACCATGATTTCAAGTATTGCTTCTGCATTTACCCAACGTAAAGTTAAAAAAGGTCTGGCAATGACAGGAGAGATTACTTTGAGGGGAAAAGTGCTACCGGTTGGTGGTATTAAAGAAAAAATTCTGGCTGCCAAAAGAGCAGATATAACAGAAATTATTATTTCAAAAGATAATATTAAAGATATCGGGAAAATAGAAGAAATATATCTGAAAGGATTAAAATTCCATTATGTTGATACCATTATGGATGTTCTTGATATTGCATTGTTAAAACAGAAAGTTAAAAATCCTTTGATTGTAAATTGATTTGGATAAATATTATTTCTCTGATGTGCAACGATGGCGGTAAAAAAAATCAATTGCCAGCAAATCCTAAATGCTTTTTACCCCGAACTGCCAAGTATCCTTTGTTATCTTGATAATTGATAATCTCCTATTAATAGACCAGGCGATAGATTTAATCTACTTGTTAAATTCCTAATCATCTCAACTGTCAATTTGCGTTTGCGATTAAGTATTTCTGAAACCCTACTTTTCCCTCCAATTGCTTCAACTAAATCAACTTGCTTTAATTCCATTTCTTCCATTCTGATTTTAATTGCATCAATTGGGTCAGGTGTTTCGATATGATAATGTTTTTTTTCATATTCGTCAACAATTAATCCAAGTATATCTGCTTCGTCACTCTCAGAAGTACCAACAGGTGCATCAAAGATGCTCTCAAGCCTTTTTAAAGCTGATCTGTAATCTGAGTCTGTTTTTATCGGTTTAATGTTCATTATCATTTTTTCTAAATTGTGTTTGCATCAATCATATCATATTCGGTATGAGTCCCGATGAACCGAATAAAAATCCATTGTTTCTCAAAGTTAAATTTTGTCACCAATCTATACGAATTGCCTATTATGTTAAAAACAATTCGGTTGTCTTTCAAGATACTTGCCTTTGAATAAGTTTGTTTTACATCTGTAGGAGTTTTCCAATCCGAATTCTTGGCAGTATCGTACCATGTCATTAAATATTGTTCAGAATCAGAGTGTTTCTCCCAAAACTCTCTCAATGCGCTTTTGGCAAATATTCTATCCATTCATTTTTATCCTTATGTAAAGATAATAATAAATTCTCATTTTGGGAACTATTTGTTTGTTTTTTTTCTCGCTATCGTTGGCAACAATTGCATAAC
>JBDRPR010000080.1:0-4774 GCA_043826845.1 Bacteroidota bacterium | reverse complement strand
TATCTTTAGAATGCAGTTAGTTGAAGGTGTATTAGGGATAGTCCAATTATAATTACCGTCTGAGGCAGAAACAGAGGGTACACCCAGTATCCAGGTTGAACCGGAATTTGTTGAGTATTCTATCCTAACGGTACTAACACCACTGCTTGACCATCTGACTTGTTGGGCTGTTCCTACATACCATTTCTCCCCTCCGTTAGGAGAAATCACTGTGATTGCTGGTACAGGGCTAATCGTAAAAACGCTATCACTAAAGTCAAATACTGAAAGATCATCTACATCGACTATCTTTAGAATGCAGTTAGTTGAAGGTGTATTAGGGATAGTCCAATTATAATTACCATCTGAGGCAGAAACAGAGGATACAATCAGTATCCAAGTTGAACCAGAATTCGTTGAGTACTCTATCCTGACTTTACTAACACCACTGCTTGACCATCTGACTTGTTGAGCTGTACCTACATACCATTTTTCACCTCCATTTGGTGAAATGACGGTTATTGTTGGAGGTGAACTTATCGTAAATATATTATCGCTCACATCGTTTATTGATGAGTTACTTGCATCGCTTACCCTTACCTTACATTGTGTTGAGGGAGTATTAGGAATCGCCCAGATAAAATTACCAGGTGATGCTGTTGATGAAGGACTTACAGTTAACCAACTCGTTCCATTATTGGTTGTATACTCTATCTTTACGTTAGTTACATTACTGCTTGTCCAAGTTATGCTCTTTTGTGTTCCAACTTGCCAATTTTCTCCTCCATTTGGTTTGATGACTTGTATAGACCCTTGAGGAACAAGATTCACAGCTAAAGCTGCATCTGTGCCATTTTGAAGATCAAGTAAATTATTTCCAGCTACAAGCGCAAATGCAACTTTCTGAGAACTATTGGGAGAAATACTATACGGACCTACAGTCAAAACAGATCTCATATCTGACGGTAGTGTTGGAAGTTCGGAAATAGTTGTCATAACCTTGTAGTAACCTGAGTCGGAATGGGATTCTAAGAAATCCCCATAAAATTGAGAATACACACGATGTCCGGATACCGAACCAGTAAGTGCAACCATTCCATAATAATAAGTAGTATCACTCCCAGAATCATACATGTAACTTAATTTTCTACTTTGATCATAACCGCCAAGATTATTCATGAAATTGCCCACATCAAAATCCATTATTAAACCAACATAAATATTGTTTAATTGGACGCCACTTGTATTCTGTATCTCATAGTCAATAATAAAAAAATTTTTGTACGGATACGTATATTTTGAATTTGTTTATTTAACAATGTTAAGTCAAATATTAGAAGGAGCTCGATGATCATTAAACTCAGTTTGAAAAGCTTGATCAAATCCAGCGATGTGGCTTTGAAGAGTAGAAATTGGTTTAATTCTTGCATACTCGCGCCCATACAATTGACCTGATACCTGATCAGGGGATTTTGCAACCAGTACATCTCCTTCCATCAATCCATTTTTACCTTTGAAGATAAAGCCAAATCCACCACCATAGTGAGTATTACCAATCGTTCCGTCGTTAAAAACAGACAATATTGTATTGTTATTATTATGCTCTGAATGTAATAATGGGGTTGCATCCACCCAAATAGTATATGTTTTTTGTAAAGAACCTGCAGAATTGACTGCTTGCAACGTAAAGTTGTGGTATCCGGTTTGTCCAGTCTGTGTAGACCATGAAATTTTCTTACTAAAATTATTATAACTCATTCCTGGGGGTCCAGATAAAAGAGTAATATCTGGTACCGGCCAGCCATAATATGGAACTTCCCATGTAAATGTTGATCCAACTGTTGTCTCTAGAACTTTCATTTCGAGTAATTCAGGTATAACCGAGACATCATCAAGCGGTTTAATCTTTACAAATGATGCAGTGTATTGTACTTGTAAATCATTATGATTGATAGTTGAATCGATTGTAACCGGATATATCCCATTAACAGTAGTTGCCTCATTCAAGGGCCAATAACCAACGAGCCCCGACTCATTTCCATTCAAAGTAGTATTCATCGTTGATTGAATTTCGGATTGGTTACGGGTAATATTCCATATTCGTACCTCATCTATCAAACCATAAAAGAAATTCCAACTCAACCCACCAATATACAGGCCTGTATTTCCTGGACCTATTCCACCATAATATGAAGTTTCATTAGCTAAAATGCCATTGACATATAACTTAACAGAGTTACCGTCATATGTACCGGCGAGGTGTGTCCAATTGCCTGCAACTGCAGTATTTCCATCCAGTGCTACACCATTGGGGGTCAAGGAATCACCATCTGTTATGTAGAACTGATATCTAGGATTATCAGTTTCACTCCAATTGCTCAGTTCAAGGGCATAGGAGACATAAGGATTTTGATTCCAGATCGGTCTAGTTACAATTTCATACCCAGTTTTATGTATAGGGAGCTTAAAAGGAAATACCCAAGCTTCGACAGTTATATTATTGCCAGTGATTTTATATGCTGAAGGATTAGCGCTCGGATTAATTGGACTTGCATCGGTAACACGAATTCTACCCCAACCCCTAAAATAAGCCGAACCAGGATTTAATAAATCTCGAATCGTAAATACATTATCACTCACATCATTTATTGCTGAATTACTTGCATCGCTTATTCTTACCTTGCATTGTGTTGAGGGCGTATTAGGAATTGTCCAGCTAAAACTACCAAGTGATGCTGTTGTTGAAGGACTTACAGTTAACCAACTCGTTCCATTATTGGTTGTATACTCTATCTTTACGTTGGTTACGTTACTGCTTGTCCATGTAATATTTTGTGTTGTCCCAACCTGCCATTGTTCTCCGCCATTGGGACTTAGAACAGTTATTCCCAGCCAAAAGGGAGTTGCATTTACCTCGTTTGAAAATCCGCTTTCACTATTAGAACTATCAACTGCAGTGAGCCGGTAAAAATAGGTTACATCTGGAGTTACATTATTGTCAGTATAGTTCGTATCAACAGTACTGCTGATTAAAGTTGACGCGGGTGAGCTTGTTCCCCGGTAAATATTATATTTAAGTAAATCCGGCTCGTTATTTCTGTTCCATGAAAGAATCACTTTCATATTTCCGGCAGAAGCATTAAGATTTTGTGGCGATAAAGGCGGTATTCCAAATGGAGCGGAAAATTTAGAAGTGTTATTATTTGATGTTTGGGTAGCCGTAATATTATAATTTACCGGTATTCCGGTTATATCTAATTGTTTAGAAAAATTACCGTTTCCGTCCGCTACCACCTCGTCCAGAAATATTTTTCCTTCCTCTTCAGAATCAGCAAATATTTCGATTAATGCATTTTGTGAGGCTGTTCCAGATATTAAAGAATTGATAACAGAAACGATTACGGGTGTAGAGATATTACCGTTTGCATTACTTTGTAGATTTATCCCGAGATTAGTATTCCTAAAGATAGAATTCTTAGAAATTCGATTATATTTGGTGTTGACTCCATCAACTACAACACCATTCATTCCACTGAAAGCAATTATATTTGGAGAATCACTGTCTCCTCCAATTATGTTGTGTTGTGAAGAATTTTCTATAACTACACCATTTAAAGAATTTGATAAAGCTATGCTCCCGCTTGAATCTATCCCGATTCGGTTAGAAATAATTTTATTATTTGTTGAATAAGTCCCTATTGATATCCCGTTCCAATAATTTCCACCTATTATATTATTTTCGATAAGATTAAAATCAGAGGTATCGCTTATCGCAATACCATTCCAAGTATTACCCAAAGTGTCTGCACCTGTTCGGTTTGTCCCGATAAAATTACCAATTACAGAATTATAATCAGCTTTATATATAGTAATGCCATGTTTATTATTTCCTGAAATAATATTTCTCTCACCAATCCCAAATCCACCAATAATATTGAACCTAGGACCAACTACGATTCTAATTCCACCCACATTTCCTATAGCATTCATTCCTGAAATATCAGTACCAATATAATTACCCACCACTATATTACTATCTGTTCCTAAATCATTAAATGCAGATATTGATATTCCTTCTTCGAGATTTCCACTAATTATATTTCTGTGATCTGTCAGAGTATTTCCAATCTGATTATTTTTTGCGCCGTTTTGAATATCTACCCCATGACCATTGTTTGGTAAAGCGACTGTCCCATTTCCATTAGTCCCTATTAGATTCCCTTCTATGATGTTAAAATCTGTACCAATGCCATCTATGCCTATACCAGTTTGATTATTGCCACTAATTAAATTATACTCATTTGTTACATGACCACCAATGAGGTTATACTTTGCACCTAAATGGATCCCAATAGCCGTCCAATTATTAGGTACTGGAAGATTCCCGCTTGCATCAGTACCAATGTGATTGCCAGAAACCCTATTACTATCTGTACCATTATCCCTAATGACAATTCCATGCCAATTGTTCCCACTTATAAGATTTCTGTGCTCAACATCTCCGCCTATTATATTAAACATTGCACCTTCACTTATAAATACACCGTAATCATTGGGAATTGGATTAATTCCGTTAATATCAGTACCAATATAATTCCCGGCAATAGTATTACTGTCTGTTCCGGATCCTCCAATCCAAATTCCCCTAGAATTGTTTCCGCTTATTAAATTTCTTGCTGATGCAACATTTCCACCAATAATATTATTACTTGCACCACCATAAATACCAACACCTGAATTTCCGTTATTTAATGCAACAGTGCCAGTGGCATCAGTCCCAATGAAATTACCCTTT
>JBDRPR010000079.1:0-9459 GCA_043826845.1 Bacteroidota bacterium | reverse complement strand
AATGGGTCTCAGTGGTGGCGAATATTCTGTATCAGAAAAGTTGGTTAGTGTAAAAGAACTATCATTACTTGTAGAAAAAAACGTGCCTGCATTATCAGAAAAATACAAAGGAGCAGCTCAATATCCGGTCAGTTATGGATTTGGTCAGGATTTTCCACTTGTTATGGCAGGGAAATACCGGATTGAAGATAAAACAACTGCACCTGAAAGTAAATATTCAAAATATAGTTTGGAAGAACTTGAAAAAATGAAAAATGATGCTGCACAGAAAGAAGAGTATGATCTGGCAAAGGAATTGAAATTAGAGATAGATAATAGAAGAAAATAAGTACTTGTTTTTAAAAAGTATTAATTATGAAAAAAGTAATTGTTTTGTTATGCTTCTCATTTGTAACTATTGCAATGTTTGGGCAATCTAATGGGAACTTGAAAAAGTCAGATACACATTTAATTACGAATAAGGAATATAGGCAATTTACAAATTGGGTTCGTGATTCTTTAGCATATAGGCTTTTGGGAAGCCAAATAGAGGATTATGTTATTTATGAAGATAAAAATGGAAAAGAATTAGAAGAGTTTCAGATAAATTGGAGGAAGAAATTTGATTGGAAAGGTAAAGATGAAAGAGAAATGTTGGATGAAATGTATTTATTGCCTCATGAAAGATATTATCGAAAAAGGGAGTTGGATACAAGGAGATATTTATATATGGGAGTTATGATATACCCGGATACAACATTTTGGATAAATAATACTGATACTAATACTCAGTATTATTCTGAAAATTTGATAAAGTATTATAATTGGCATAAATATTTTGATAATTTCCCGGCACAAGGGGTTTCTGATAAGCAGATAAATTGTTTTTTAGATTGGAAAACCAAAATGGACAAGAAATCACATAAGTTTTTCATGGAACGGGAAGAAATATTGGAAGATGATACACCAAGAAAGTTGGCAACAAAAATAAATTCTGATTTCTGGAGAATTACAAACAAAGATTACAAAGAATTTATGTTTTGGTGTAAGGATTCTATTGCTTATCATAAATTAGGAATAAATGAAGGTATGGAAAAATATCTGGTTTGGGAGGATAAATACAAAAATCCTATAGAAACACCTATAATCAATTGGAAGAATAAAATTAATTGGAATGGAGATAAAGAAAAAGAAATTCTTTTGGAAATGTATTTGCCATCAGATGAATATAAATTTATTGTAACACAATTGGACTGGAAAAAAATAAATTTTGAATACTACTTTATTGATTATAAGGCCGAAGGTGTTAGGAGAAATGAATTAACTGACAATATTTGGCAGGATAGGTCAATGCAGATATTTATGAATGAAATAAATGTTTTTCCAGACAGTATAGAATGGCAAAAGAAAAACACCAATATTGATTTCAATTTGGGATTTTGGGATAAAAAATATGACAAAGAACTGGTTGCTGGAATATCTTATGAACAGGCAAAAGCCTATTATCATTGGAAAATTTATAAAAGCAAGCAAAAAGTAAACGTTAAAAATAAAAACCCTATTGGCGAAATGGTTATGCCAACAATAGAGCAATGGGAACAAGCAATGTCAGGTAAAGAAATTAAGCCGGTTCAATTTGACATTCCACTTTCTGGCAAACAGTATTTTTATCAAAGTAATAGTAAATAGTCATGAAACACATTTATTAATAAACGTTTAGCTCTATGCAAAGACAAGTTTGGAGAATTGAAAAAGTTGACGTAATTTGCACAGTGCCAAGCGTGGGATAGTTTACGTTCATGTTTATAGATCAGTATAGTCATAATTATCAATGATTTAACAAAATTTACACACAATGAAACTAATTTATTTTATTCTATCCGTTTTTATTGGGTTTTTTGCAAGTGGGCAAGAAATACATTTAGTCTTGCCAATATATCATACAGACCGTATTTCTTCCGTAGAATATAGCCCAAACGGTAAATATATTTTAACAGCATCCGAGGATAATACGGCCAAAATCTGGGATTCAGAAACCGGCAATTTGCTTCATAGTCTTGAAGGGCATACTGAAGAAATTAGGTCAGCCACTTGGTCGCCCGATGGAAAAAGGATTGTTACAGCTTCCTGGGATAAGTCAGCCAAAACATGGGATTCGGAGTCCGGCAAATTGCTTCATAGTCTTGAAGGGCATACCTATGGCGTATACTCAGCCACCTGGTCGCCTGATGGAAAAAAGGTTTTTACTGTTTCCTATGATAACACAGCCAAAACATGGGATTCAGGGTACGGTAATTTGCTTTATAGTCTTAATGGGCATACCGAGCAAGTTTTGTCAGCCACTTGGTCGTCTGATGGAAAAAGGATTGTTACAGCTTCAGATGATAAAACAGCCAAAATATGGGATTCAGAGTCCGGTAAATTGCTTCAAAGTCTTGAAAGGCATACTGAAAAAATTAGGTCAGCCATCTGGTCGCCCGATGGAAAATGGATTGTTACAGTTTCCGATGATAAAACAGCCAAAATATGGGATTCAGAGACCGGTAATTTGCTTCATAGTCTTGAAGGGCATACCTATGGCGTTTGCTCAGCCACCTGGTCGCCTGATGGAAAAAGGATTGTTACTACTTCTTATGATAGTACAGCCAAAATATGGGAATCAGAATCTGGTAAATTGCTTCATAGTCTTGAAGGGCATACTGAAGAAATTAGGTCAGCCACCTGGTCGCCCGATGGAAAAAGGATTGTTACAGTTTCCGATGATAAAACAGCCAAAATATGGGATTCAGAGTCCGGCAAATTGCTTCATAGTCTTGAAGGGCATACCTATGGCGGTTGCTCAGCCATCTGGTCGCCCGATGGAAAAAGGATTGTTACAGCTTCCGATGATAACACAGCCAAAATATGGGAATCAGAGTCCGGTAAATTGCTTCATAGTCTTGGAGGGCATACCTATGGCGTTTGCATAGCCACCTGGTCGCCCGATGAAAAAAGGATTGTTACTACTTCTGATAACACAGCCAAAATATGGGATTCAGGGTCCGGCAATTTGCTTCATATTCTTAAAGGGTATACCGAGCAAGTTTTGTCAGCCACCTGGTCGCCCGATGGAAAAAGGATTGTTACAGTTTCCGATGATAAAACAGCCAAAATATGGGATTCAGAGTCCGGCAAATTGCTTCATAGTCTTGAAGGGCATACCTATGGCATTTGCTCAGCCACCTGGTCTCCCGATGGAAAAAGGATTGTTACAGCTTCCTGGGATAGTACAGCCAAAGTATGGGATTCAGAGTCCGGTAAATTGCTTCAAAGTCTTGAAAGGCATACTGGTGCAGTTTTGTCGGCCATCTGGTCGCCCGATGGAAAAAGAATTGTTACTGCTTCCTTTGATAAAACAGTCAAAATCTGGGATTCAAAATCCGGCAAATTGCTTCATAGTCTTTGGCATATCTCGGAAGTTTATTCAGCCACTTGGTCGCCCGATGGAAAAAAGATTGTTACAACTTTCGTTGATAAAACAGCCGAAATCTGGGATTCAAAATCTGGCAAATTGCTTCATAGTCTTGAAGGGCATACCTATGGCATTTGCTCAGCCACCTGGTCTCCCGATGGAAAAAGGATTGTTACAGCATCCTCGGATAATACTGCAATAATTTGGGATTCGGAGTCCGGTAAATTGCTTCAAAGTCTTGGAGAGCATACCGATGGCGTTTACTCAGCCACTTGGTCGCCCGATGGAAAAAGAATTGTTACAGCTTCCCTAGATAATACAGCCAAAATATGGAATGCAGAATCAGGGAAACTAATGAATTCCATTAATTTAGAGTCATTTTATTATCAAGATATTAATTTTAAAGATAGCCTGTTTATCTCTAGTTTTAATTCCCAAATAAAAATCAATGATTTAAACACAGGTAAAGAGGTATTACAATTCATTTCAATCGACTCAACAAACTATATAGTTCTTCATCCTGATGGCTATTTCGATGGCACCCCCGGCGTTTTCGAAAAAATGTACTTTACCAAAGGCCTCGAGATCATCCCCCTCGAAGCTTACTACGAACAATTCTATCGTCCAAATCTATGGGAACGCATTATGAGTGGCGAAGAAATTGAAAAGGCAAGCATTGAGTTTCAGAATCAAAAACCCACACCTGAAATTAAAATTACAAATCCACCAAATGAAAAGATTGAATTCAGGGGAGATAACAAGGTAAACATGTCAACAGACAAAGCTGACTTTATTCTTGAATATTCAATAACTGACCGAGGAGGAGGAATAAATGAAATAAGAATTTTTCATAATGGCAAACTGGTCTATATAACTGCTGAATCAATCAACCAAAAGGATAAAGTGCTGTCAAAAACATTTTCTTTAAAATTACTTGGAGGGATTAACACCATCAAAGTAACGGCATTTAACAACGATCGTATTGAAAAATCAGAAACAACAATAATAGAATATACCGGAAAAGAGACCGAATCATCAAAACTTTTTGTTCTTGCAATAGGTATTAACGAATATCAGAAGTCTTCTTATAATCTTAACTATGCTATTCCTGATGTAAATGCATTTACAGATGCCATAACTAAAGGAGCAAATGATATTTTCGCATCAGTTCATATTACCTCACTACAGAACAGTCAGGCCACAAAGGCAAATATAACAAAGGCGGTAAAAGAAATCACAGCCCAGAGTAACCCGAATGATGTTTTTGTTTTTTATTACGCAGGGCATGGATCTATGTCAGTTGTAGAAGAAGGTCAGCAATCGGTTTTTTATCTTGCACCTTATGAAGTAACCAATTTATACAGCGATGAAATATTGAAAGTTTCAGGTATATCGGCAGGAGAGCTTCAGAACTTCTCAAAAGAAATCAAAGCACAAAAGCAATTATTTGTTTTGGATGCCTGCCAGAGTGGTGGAGCAGTAAATACACTGGTTAACCGAGGAGCAGTTGAAGAAAAAGCCATGGCAATATTGGCAAGAAGCACTGGAACCTATTTTTTGACTGCCAGTGGCTCGGAGCAGTTTGCAGGAGAGTTTGCCTCACTGGGTCATGGAGTGTTTACTTATGCAATATTAATGGGTCTCAGTGGTGGCGAATATTCTGTATCAGAAAAGTTGGTTAGTGTAAAAGAACTATCATTACTTGTAGAAAAAAACGTGCCTGCATTGTCAGAAAAATACAAAGGAGCAGCTCAATATCCGGTCAGTTATGGATTTGGTCAGGATTTTCCACTTGTTATGGCAGGAAAATATCGTTTGGAGGAAAAAACCGTCCAACCAGAAAGCAAGTATGCGAAGTATAGCGTGGAAGAGCTAGAGAAGATGATGAAGGAGGCAGCGGATAAGCTGGATTTTGATTTAGCTAAAGAATTGAAGTTGGAGATTGAACGCAGACAATAATAATAATATGTACTGACTATAATATCATCTAAATTCATGATTAACAATCAGGAAGAAAGTTAAATTGTTTGATTGAGGAATTTGGAAATTAATAATATAATTCTTTTCTTAGCTGATAAATAATACAGGTTAATTAAAATATATACATATATTAAAATCTACAATTATGTTTAAAAAAGAACTCATATTAATATTATTGATTTTGCCTTGTTTGTGCATTGCTCAACACATTAAGCCGGTAGTGTACAATTTTCAAATCAAAGGTGAAGAATATAATCCACCCTGTAGTAAATATGGAATTCCAGATAGCAGAGCATATAATTATGCGGACTCTGCCACATTAACCTATTTAGCAGAAAAGTATGTAGATATGATATTTAATAATTCAGATTCTTTATTATTATCAGATTATTGTGATGATATTTATTATGACGGAGAAATCACTCTTTACTCATTAATTAATGAAGGCTTACATAAAAAACAAATATATAAAGCAAGCATAATGATGACAGACAGCATCATTTATCTTGATGGATTGCCATATATAGACAAGCAGGGAATGATTGGATACAATTGTGACACTTTTTTGGTTGAGGATCCTGAAACTTATGAGTTGATTATGAATGTATTAATGCGTCATGATAATGATTTAAAAAATCAATTGGGTGGCTTTAAATTTATTGAAACATGGAACTATAGTAAAGCTGAAAATATTTTCACCAAGAATATAATTTCATTGATTCCATTTGTGATTTATAATCCTTATGATATGTATGGCGAAGAATCTTCTTATGTAAAAAAGCTGGTAAGTTTATATGTTAACCAGACATCAGGAAATGCTTCAAAATTATTAATGAAGGATATGGTATATGATGTCAGGATTATTCCTGATATGTGTCTTGCATCAGATGGATTCTATGAAAGTTCGTATTACAAATCCTATCCTGATTTGTACAATAAATTAATTGTTGACATTCTTTCTAACGCTAAGACAGGTAAAATAAAAATGTTCAATATAATTGAAGATACAGCCAGCGGGAAAATTAATATTGATTATAGTAAACCACTTAAATATGATGATGCTTTTGATAGTCTGTCTTATTCAACAAAAACAGAAATAGGTATGGATACAGCCAAAGTAAGAGAATTAACATTATATTCTGTAAATCCTGTTATAAATACAACCGATGTATATGAAACGGACGAATGGGGTGAAACTATATATCCTGAGTGGAATGATTATAATCCTGTCTTGATTTCTCAGAAACAAAAAATTGTTGGTTATGATACGATATGGCCGGGTCAGGGTAAATACAGGAAAGAAATAGTAGAAATTAGAATTGATACTCTGTTTATATATAAAACTGATGAATATGGTGATGTTCTGTATCCTGAAGAAAACAATTACCAGCTAGTTGAGGTTGGTCGTGAATCATTAGTTGATACTATATGGAATAATATTTTTATTGGACTGGATGACAGGTATGAGTTCTATTACGTTGATACAATTTATCATAACAAGATTGAAAATATTCATAGCATAAGGTTTTTTGAAGATTGGTATTTCGACGAAAGTAAATTTATTATCAGAAAAAAAATTAAAGGAGTGGCATTTGTTACAGGTGTAAAAAAATATAATCATACTGAAAAAGATTACGAGACCATTTCAAAATGCAAAGTTTATTTTAAATTGAATTAAAATTGTAAAAGATATATAAAATGAAAACACTTATAGTTGTAATACTTGTAATAACAGTAAATATTCTGGTTGCTCAGAATAAAAATACTCCGGAAAATAAAATCACTATTTCTTATAGTGTTAATCTAAATGATTATAATTTCCCGCAAAATGGATTGTACACCTCTATTAATTATTTAAGTCATAGTCAGAAACAAAAATTATTTTCAGGCTTTGTTCAAAAGATACAAAATGGGAAAAATCTCAAGAGCTATAAACTTCCTTACAATGCAAGTATGCTCGATTTTAACAATGTTTCTGATAAAAATCTGCATTTGCTAAACGATGAATATGTTTATGATGTTTCTAATGCAGATTTAACAATTGATAACGGAAGGATATTCTCCGGAAAAGATTTATTAATAGATGTTTCAAATCAGAATTATCTGTTCAGAAATTCGGATGTAATAAGTATGCTGAATACAGTTGATTTTTTTGAGACATGGGAATTTGACAAATCAACAGGTTCTTTTGCAAAAACTGTAAAGCAAATAGGGCTTACAGTAAATGACGAAAGAAATGATTTATTCGGCTTCAAAACAAATGATTATAATAATAGTGTTGTGCTTGAAAGAAATAAAAAGATTGACACTTATGAGTTTTCTTCTACTGATGTATTAATTGGTAAAATATCATATTATGTTGATTTCAAGTATTTTTATAATGATGTTATTAATCCGGTGAGCCAGATTAACAATAGCACGAGGTCTTTTTATCACTATATTCAACCCGATAAAAGATATAAGTTAATTACTGATATTTTGGAATATATATATACCGAACAGATAGTCAACAATAATCAGATTGTTTTTGATTATGCAGATTGTTCTTATCCTTTGAGTAATGATTTAATTCATGAGAAAATTTCTTGGCGAGATACATTTTTTGTTGAAGATCCTGAAACTTATGAATTAATTGGTAAAGTTTGTTGGGGTGAAAAAAATTTACGTGATATAACAGGTTTGGTTTTTTATGAAACCTGGTATTACGACAGTAAAAATTTCTCTATGAGAAAAATTGTTCATGGAATCTCTCTGGTTGAAAAGAAAAGCAGAGATTATTATGATGGAGATGAAAATGAATATGAATTACATCAGTTATTTTATATTCAAATGAAAAATGCAAATAATAAAAAGTGTAGTCCATTTTATACTAAAAATGTCAACTTTCTATCAGAAAATCTTTATTCTGATGGATATAATATATACAGAACTGATGGAACAGTATTAACAAAGGAACTGTTTCAGAATCAATTCAAGGGGGATTCAGGAGAATCTTATAAAAATGAAATATATTCATACTTTTATGATGACTTGATTTTAGCAGGTATTGTCACTGGTATTGATACTTTTTGGGTGGAAAATGTTTGGGATGGTAACTTGGAGATAACAACTTATCCTCGTTATTTATATGGATTAATAAATAAGCAGGGAAAAGTTGTTATACCTTTTACATACAATAATATTGGGGAATTTATTGACGGACTTGCTGTTGTTTCAGCTGATAGTCTGTCTGAAACTGAGAATCATTATGGAGTAATAAATGAAAAAGGGGTTGAAGTAATTCCATGTAAATACAACGAACTACAGATTCTTAATAACAAATTAATAAAAGTTACCGATGGTGATAAATCGGGAATTATTAGTTCTTCTGGAAAACAGATACTTGAGATGGAATATGATGAAATATGTCCTTTTACTAGTGGAAATGCAAAAATTGAAAAAGACGGAAAATGGGGTTTAGTTAATTCTGAGGGGAAAGTATTGCTTGAATGCAATAATTATTATATCAGTAATTTTAAAAATGGAAAGGCATTGGTTTATAATAATGCAACCCCCTATTATATTGACATACAAGGAAAAATTATTGGAAATGCAGAATACAAGAAAAATTCATATACATCAGACGGTAAGGTGATCATCAGTATTGGTGAAATTAATGAAAAAGGAAAGATTATTACGGATGCATATTTTGGTTTGTCAAATATGAGCGGGAATATAATTTTGAAATGTAATTATTCGAATATCCGTGATATTTCTGACAAGCTTTTGGCTGTGGAGAATCCCTCATTAGACTGGAGCATTTTGGATAAAAATGGTCAGAAAGTTAATTCGAATGCCTATTATACTATTGGTGATTTTTTAAATGGTGTGAGTAAAGTATCGGTTCGTTCAAGTGAAGAGTATGATGAATACGGATATCCTTATGTTAAATATGGGTATATTGATGAAACAGGAAGAGAGATTATTCCGGTGAAATACGATAATGTATCAGTACTGTTTAAAAATATTTATTTAGTAAGTAATGCTGGCAAATATGGTTTAATAGATAA
>JBDRPR010000078.1:0-3256 GCA_043826845.1 Bacteroidota bacterium | reverse complement strand
CCCCTTATGGATAAGAAATGTATTTTCCGAACCAGCCAGAAATTATATATCATGGACATTCTGGCAATATGCAAACAGGGGGCATTTGAAAGGTATTGACACTTATGTCGACCTGAATGTATTCAGAGGATCACTGATAGAATATGAAGAGATGAAAAATAATTAATTCTACAAAATTTTAGTAACTGAAAAGATAGATTGAAAGTTGTGCAATTAAAATAAATAATTGTACATTTGGGGTAGAGTAAAAAATAATTCCGCTGTTTAAGAATATAAAATAACATATAGATTATTAACCAAATAACAAATTTATGAAAACAAAAATTCTATTCTTCACCGTAATTTATTTGCTATTATTTACAACCACAGCAGTGAATAGTCAAAATATTGCTATAGCTGATGATGATGGTTATATTGCTGAAAGTTCAGCGATGCTTGATGTTAAATCAACAGACAAAGGGATGCTTGTGCCCAGATTGACTACTGCACAACGAATTGCAATAGCAGGCCCTGCAACCGGATTACTTGTTTTTGATATTGATATGGGAGCATTCTACTTCTTTGATGGAACAGGATGGTCTGGTTTGTTATCAGGTAATGAGACAGACCCGGAAGTCGGAGTAATTGCATCAGGTTATTCTCCAAAATGGGACGGTTCAGCTTTGGTCACAGGGGCAATTTTTCAAGATGGGTCAGGAAATGTGGGTATTGGAACAGAAGCTCCTTTGGGAAAATTACATATTAACCAATCGGATGCCAATGCTTTGTTTTTTAGCAGGGCAGCCCACGATACGTACAGAGTGGGTCTAGCAGGAAATGGAGGCATATATTTCCACAACATTACGGATAGCAGAGTCGAAATGGTTTTTCTTGGTAATGGCTATATAGGAATGGGGACATTAAACCCGATATATCCATTGGAAATCGAAAGAGCAGGTGAAGTTACGCTTGGACTCGACAATACGACAGCAAACAGATGGTTCTTCAAATCTGATAATTCCGGTAATCTCGATTTCTTTAATAGCACAGGTGGTTTCTCGGCTGTTCTGATAAATAGCACAGGGAATGTCGGCATTGGAACATCAGCCCCGCAAGGCGCTCTTGATGTTTCATCAACAACAGGAGGATTTATTGTTCCAAGAATGACAACAACACAAAGAAACGCGATGACAGCAATTAATGGGATGATAATTTATAATACTACCTCAAATAATTTCAACTTTTACGAAAATGGTGTTTGGGTAACCAAATAAAAGCTCACTCATTTTAAGATGATGTTTGTTAACTGCATACAATAATATCGATCTTACACTTAGACTTATGCAAAGTAAATATTTGAGTCATTGTGTTTATAATTGTATGATTTTATTATTAAAAAATCATGTATTAATTAAAAGCAATTAAAACAATCTGTATGTTTAACTCTGATTCATTTATTCAAGAATAATTTTTTGTATAGAGACTGTATTTTTACAAGTCACTTTGAAAAAATAAATCCCTTTTTCAAAATTTGACATATTAATTTTTTGATAATTCGCTTTTGTATTAATTTGCTTTAATATTTTCCCGCTTAAATCGAAAATTTCAATCTGGTAAATATCAATTCCAGAAATAGAAACATTTTCGCTTACAGGGTTTGGATAAATAAGTATCTGTTGATTATCAGAAAGATTCTGGTTATTTCCGGTGCTTATGTAATTTATCCTTAATTTTATATCGTATTGAATACTATCATAAATATTATCAGGGATGTCAACCTCTATATGTAAAATGTTTTTCCCGTCAAATTGTTCCAGCGCATGAATAACCAAATCATAAGGACCTGATGAACTTATTACAGTAAAACTAGCAATACTATCAATGAATGAAGGGAGTTCAACAGGGATATATATGCGAGTATTTCCAAAATGGAATTTATCCCAACAAACAGCATAATATTCATCACTTTTATTAAGATTTACATTAATATCAATTGTATTAGGATTGATTGAGTCAATGTTTGATGTAACGATGTTCAATGCACTGGAATAATTATTAGCAAAAGGATTTAAAAGAGGATCTCCATAATAAATTCTGTTTGCTTTACCACCAAGCATTGCATTTGCTCCCGACCAATCGTTAGGGTCAAAAGTGCCGGAAGAAAGAATATCCTGGTTCCATGCCCAATCATCCTGGTAAAACATACTTAGATTAGGTCGGTTTCCTAAGAATCCCATAACAACACCATCAACAACTCTTTTATGAATATCTCCAAGAGGCTCATGAAATAAAAATGTATTGTAAACTTCTTCCCCCTGATCGTTTGCATTGTTAGATCCACAGGGTGCAAAGTAACCGGTAATACCCGTTTTTAAAATTGAAAGTGCAAAACTAAAAGTATCGCTCATGGTGTAATATTTAATATAATTTTGAATATCTCCAAATGTGGCAGCGATATCACCTTCAACCATAACTCTTTTTGGTTCTCCTGAATGACATGCACCATTAAATGCAACAGCAGGGTATAAATTAAGTCCGGCAATATCATAGCTTGTAAGACCTACCCTTGCATAAGCAACATCTTCAATTTTCGTTGAATCGTAGTTCCAAACAGGAGGAACAGGACTAGAGTTTCCTCCTTCAAAAAGCCAAATCATATGTGGATCCCCGTTGTGGCCAATGTCAAGCAGTTTGTTATTCTCCATATATCCCGTATTGTTGAGAAAAAAAACTTCTCCAGAACCATTATCATTTGTTTCTAACCATATTTCAGAATATGTATTAGGATTTAAATCTTCCATATAACCGGTTGGGTACTGATAAACTAAATTTAAAGAGGTTGCTACATATCCTCCAATGTTTAACGGGAAATCCTGAATATTATGAGAGTCAGCATATATTATTGTATCAACAAAATTAATAGCATCCTGACCTGTTGCTCCCGTAATATAGCCATAAGAAAAGTCGCTGAATGGGTCGATATCAATTTGAGTTGACATCATGAGAAAACTTCTGACAAAATTTATATTCAATTCAATAGGTTTAATGACAATCGCTACATATCTTGGTTCGATATTGATAAGAACAGGTAGAAGTGAATCCAATTCAGACGGATTAAACTGAATTATTTGAGCATTTCGATAATTGCTAAGGATTTGTGCCGCATGGTAATAATTGTCAGTTGTATCGTTTACTGATGTAAGAATCACATAAGTTGATTGCGACCTGGATTTACCTATTAATAAAAAAATAAACATAGATAATAAAAATAAAATCT
>JBDRPR010000077.1:0-2249 GCA_043826845.1 Bacteroidota bacterium | reverse complement strand
CAACTCCCACTCCCAAAGCAATCATTTCCGCCATGTCATGATATTTATTCTGCATGGTACTGTTTATTTCTTGCTTTTGAGTATAAGGATAATATGTAAAAATAAAAGCGCAGACCAATAACAGCATAAAGATTGAGCTGCTAAGGATTTTTGTTCTGATGGAAAGCCGGGAAATTATATTTTTCATTGTCACTAACCTTATCTTAAAATTTAAGAGATTTTTTATTTAAACAGATAATCTTTATTCACCGGTTTTTTACCGTCAATCGTTAATATTTTCAAGCTTTTATCAACCTCAGACAGATCAACAAATGCAATGGCGCCTTCATTTTTAAGTATAAAATCCTTTAATTCACCGGTCCGTTTAAACTCTTTTGGCGCAGACGAACTGGTACTCGAAAAGATCAAGCTCAGCCAATGTTTCTTCACTTTTATTACAGACCAACCCAAAAGAATATTATAGAATTTCTCTTTAAGGTCGGCATATTCTGCCAGGACAATGTTTTTCCCATCCGGGAAAATTGTTTTCTTGCCCAAATAAATTTGTTTCAGTTCAGATGTTGATATGTTATTTACCGGATTTGACTTATTGACGACAACTGCAATTTGAGAGTATGAAACATCTGCGCAACAGAAAAAGAGTATAATACATACAACCAATTTAATACTATTTTTTTTCATGATTTTCTCCATTTCAATCTTATTAAAATGCCACTGCAACAGATGCAACAAACAGTTCATATTTTTTTAACGAAGGATTTTGAAACCAGAAAAATTCAACTTCGGCTTTTAAAAACACACTCGATGTAACGGCATAATTTAATCCGACGGTTGTCATATTCTCGCCATTGTTTCCGATATCAAGATCAGAATCAAAAAATTCGTACCTTGCAAAAGGAGTAAGAACATCAAAAAAAGTATAAGCTCCCAGGATATAGTATCCGTTAACATCTCTGAAATTTCCATTGGGGTTGCCTGCATTATCAACTTTTTCTAATTTTGGGAAGAAGTATTCGGCTTCGATGTGTGCCGCCGATATGTCGTATTCAATATCAAAACCTAAAGTGGTTTGTTGCGTATTATTAGCTGTCCCATTTTTATCGGTATAAAAAGAAGTTCCTATTCTAAGTTCAGCGAGAGGAGGACTGATAACTAACCGCCATCCTAATCCTTTATTTGAGTTATTATCTTTTTCGGCATTATTTGGTCCTCTGCCGTTAGTTAAATAAACCTGGTATTTCATTCCCCAGTCTCTGAAGAATAAATTGCCCAGTATCTGCATGCCGGTAGATTGTTTTGCAAATAATCTTCCTTTACCGCCAAACGATTGCTCCTGATTTCCGTAAACAGATTGAGGTAAGAAGGATGAGAGAAAAGTTGGCGTTGCATCATGCCTTTCGTTATAGATCCCGAATGGAGACAAGAACTTACCGATCCGAACCAAGAAAACATCCGAGTATTTATACTCTAAGAAAGCTTTTGCTAGATAAATATTGCCGGTGCTTGAAGAAGGAGAATATGCCGGCCCATGTTCCCATTCAATTTCTGTGGCAACACTAAATCGATCATCCAATATATATGTTGTTATGATATTTAAATGATGTTGATCGAAAGTCCAATTTTTTCCTGCAGCATCTTTATTGCTTACTTCCGTTTCAAAATCAAAAAAACCGTAAATATGCAACTTTTGCTCCTGGGAAAAACACTTGCTTCCCGGCAGCAATAAAATTACAATAATATAAATCAAATTTATTTTTTTCATGTAATACTCCTTCATAAGCTTAAAATATTATTTCGTAAAAGCTACATTATTCAAGCACTGACATAAACACTAATCGCCTTGACGTGATCTTTTTTCAAATATTCAAAGTACTCTTGTATGGTGGCAGCAATCTCTTTCAAATCACGATATTGCAGCGACGGAAAAGATGAGAGCATAACTATTCTGTGAGTTCCATCTCGCAAGTACAATTCAATCTCTCTGGCAAGCGTGCGCGCAGCAACAAGCTGTTCAGCTTGGAACCGCTGTACGATCTCTTTCTCACTATTTACATGAAGATAGAATAAAAGAAGTACTGTTACCACTAAGATAACAGCAGCGGCAATAATGATAAGTTTTAATTTCATGGTAATTCTCATTTAATCTTTAGCTGCATACTTAAATATATAAATATTTCCCGATTGTTATTGATATTAATTTGTTACTACTCAGCAGCCACATAAATTGTAATTCAAAATATGCCACAAAG